>JAFZFY010000078.1 GCA_017555665.1 Pseudomonadota bacterium
GGTTGAACATCCGGGTGACCTCGGCTGTCGTCGGGTCGATCGAGAGCTTGAGACCGAAAAGATTGGCTGTGAGGAACGTGAGCAGGCTCGTGACCGTCGCGCCGTCGAGACCGATAAGGCCGGCGATCTGGACGAACCTCGGGCTGATATGCTCTTCCAGATGCAGATCGCCCGTGATCGTCTTGAGATACGAGGCCGCGAGGTTGTCGAACGAGAGCAGGGGGCCCAGCGCGTTCCCGAGCGGCGAGACATCCTTCTCGGAGACGATCAGGCTTTCGGCATGGACTTCGTAAGGCGTCTCGGAGGTCTCCCACATCAGGTGCGTCGTGCGCTGGAAAAGCGACCGGTTTTCATACGATTCCGGCGCGTTGAAGTCGGTCTTCCGGGTGCCGAGAATCGTATCGATCGGGCAGGCGCGGATGCAGTCCATGCGCTCGAATGTGCCGACCTTGTACTTGCCGTCGCACGCGAGGAAACACTGGTTGTAAGGGCCGTCCTGCGGCACTTCGATGAACGTCTGGCTGCGTTCCGCGAGTTCCGCGAGGAACGGGGCGATCTTGGCGGCTCGCGGGTCGTCGAGCGCGTCGAACAGCGCTTCGAGCAGGCCGGGATCGTTCGCGATCTTGAGGACTTCCGGGAGAAGCCTGTCGATCAGGTCGTTGTCGGCTGAAAAATGGTTGGGCGTTTCGTCGAGTATCGTCAGGATCGTGTCGAGATCGTGGACAAGCCTGGCGGCGACATCCTGATGATTTTCAAGCACCTGGATGATCGCTTCGAAATTGGCGCCGACCGATTCGTGGTCGAGCGTCGTGAGCAGCGCCGCGATGAGCTGCATGGTCGGGGAGTCCTGGCGGTACGCGGTGTAAAGGCCGTGTTCGTCCTGATAGGCGACGGGCTCCCCAAGAAGCGACTGGAGCGCGCGCAGCGCCTTGTCCGTCGTGTCATCATCAAAGAGGATCCGCCCTTCGCGCAGGAGATACGAGAGCATCGTCTTCTGCAGGTCGAATGTCTCGAATGCGGGCATGCCGTCGATCTGCGCGATGCCGCCGGTGATCTCGACGGGGGCTGCGGCCGTCCGCGTCTCGAACGGCGCGACGAGCATCTGCTGGTGCTGGAAATAGCCGGGAAATGTCTGCGACGCGACGATCTGGCCTGAGACTGCCTGCGAGGGCACGGGTACGGCATGACCGTCCAGGCGCGCGACGATCTGCGGCGTGTAATCCCCCTGGGGCGCATACACGGTGCGGGGCGTGGTCAGCGCCTCGATCAGCTTCGAGGTGAGCCAGCGCGCGTCCTCGTCCGGCGAAAGCGCAGACATCTCGCGCGACACCTCCCGGAGCAGCACGTTCGTCGCCGCTTCCGGCGTCTTGCCGTTGCGAAGCAGAAGCCCCAGAAATTCGTCCGTCACCTCGACGATTTGATCGTATTCAAACACCTTGCCGAGCGGATTGGCCGTGGCCTGGACCGCGAAAATACTGGGGTTCTCGACCACCCACGTCAGCGCACTCAGAGCCGCATCGTCGTGACGGAACTCGTCGAACGCGACGCACGCCTTCCGAAGCGTGCCCGGATAAAGCAGATTCTCATACAGCGGAACAATGTCGATAAAAACCTGGTTGAACGCATCCAGCTTCTCAGGCACCGCTGACGTGTCCACCGCGTCGATAAAACGCTCTCGATATCGCCTGAATGTGCTCAGAAACTGCTCGCTGCTGTGGTCTTTGGAATGGACGGAATTGTCGTAGACGATGTTATACAGCTCGGTGCCGAACGATCCGTAATCCCTGACTTCGCGTTTGGGATCGATGTCTTCCACGCATCCGAACTGCGATATCGCCGCTGCTGCACAGAAAAGCGTGCAAAAGATTCCGCGCGCCCTTTTTGTTTTTGTGTGTCGTTCCATGATCCGCTTTTGTGATTGAATTTAATTTTTAACGCGTTGCGTTATGTAAAATATTCTTCTAACGCATAAGTAATTTATGTGAATTTGCTTCAAAATCAAGCTAATTCTCGTGTGATATACACGGGTTTGGTTGTTTAAAATTCACAAAATATACGGCTAGTGTGAATAATATTTTATTCTAAAACGATATCAAAATTTCCCATCATGCCTGTGTGATTGCACGGCACAGTCGTTTGCCGATCGCCAGGGCGTGCGCGTGTCGAAATCGGTGCCGAAGAATTTTCGCTTTCAGCCCTGGTATCTGCAGATTCATGAGGTTTCTTTTGGCAGGGGGAAGCCTCCCCCTGCGCGGCTATGTGCTCGCCTGCGGCTGCGCGCATACGCCGCTACCCCCTCTGGCTGGCGCCGCACCCCCTCGGTTTTGGTTGTGCCGGCAGGGCGTGAACGGGCATCGGGGCGCGTGTCCTGGCACGCGAAGCGCGGGGTTGCGCGAATCCTGATATCATAATATACAATAAGCCTGAGGCGTGTATGGGATACGCATAAACAAGGAGAGATTGAGTATGAAACAGGTATTGCACGGCCATATCATTCACGCGCCCGAGCTCGGCAGGCTGGAAATCATTGAGAACGGGTATATGTATGTCGAGGATGGCCGTATCTGCGGCCTGGGGCAGTCGCTCGATCCCCTGTGGCGTGATGCGGAATGCTGCGATTATTCGGACTGCCTGATCATGCAGGCGTTCTGTGACATGCACCTTCATGCGCCGCAGTATCCGATGCTCGGCATGGGCATGGATCTGCCGCTTCTGGACTGGCTGAACACGTACACGTTCAAGACGGAATCGCGCTTTAAGGATGTCGATTATGCACGTCAGGTGTACAGGCGGCTCGCGCAGGAGCTGATCGCGAACGGCACGACGCGCGTGTGCGCGTTTTCGTCGCTGCATCTCGAATCGACGCGCGTCCTGATGGAAGAGTTTGAACGCGCCGGCATCTGCGGCTACGTCGGCAAGGTGAACATGGACCGCAACGGTTCGCCGGAACTGGAGGAGCGCACCGAGGATTCGATCCGTGACACGATCGCCTGGCTGGACGGATGCGATCCGGATGCGCACATCAAGCCGATCCTCACGCCGCGCTTCACGCCTTCGTGTACAGACGAGCTGATGGCCGAACTCGGCAGTATGGCAAAGGCTCGCGGGCTTCGCGTCCAGTCGCATCTGTCCGAGAATCTTTCGGAGATCGACTGGGTGGGCTCGCTGCATCCCGACTGCAAGCAGTACTGGGAGACATACGAGAAATACGGTCTGTTCGGGCCCTATACCGTGATGGCGCACTGTGTCCACTCGGATGCGCGCGAGCTCGCGGCGATCAAGCGCAACCAGGTGGTCGTAGCGCACTGCCCCGATTCGAACATCAACCTGATTAGCGGCGTGGCCCCGATCCGTCACATGCTCGACGAAGGCATCTGGGTGACGCTGGGCAGCGATATCGCAGGCGGGGCGATCCTCCCGATGATGGGCGTGATCGCGGCGGCGATCCGATCGTCAAAGGTGCGCCGGATCAGCGAGCAGTGGCACGTCGATTTCCTCACGGTCGCCGAAGGGTATTACCTCGGCACGTCGTCTGGCGCGAGATATTTCGGGGACAAGGACGGCTTCGCATCGGGCAACAGCCTGCATGCCATCGTCGTCGATGACCGGGATCAGGTCGATACCGGGCGCCTGAGCGTGAGAGAACGCTTTGAACGCTCGATTTATCGCGCGGATGCGCATGATATCAAGGCCGTCTATAGCGCGGGTGTCCGCGTCAAAGGGTAAGCCCAGGGCTTCTGGGTGCGTATTTAAGGGAGCGCATTATGGTGATTGATTATACGCCGGTGGGCGTCTGTGCGACGCACATGAGGATTGAAGTGGAAGATGGCATCGTCAAGTCGTTGCAGACGACGAACGGTTGTCCGGGAAATGGCCAAGGGATTATGCGTCTCGTCGAGGGAATGAAGGTCGAAGACGTGATTCGGCGGCTGGAGGGGATCCGCTGCGGCCGCAAGGCAACTTCCTGTCCGGATCAGATCGCGCAGGCGTTGAAGCAGGCATTGAAATGAACAAGGCGATATATCTGATCCTGATTTTGAGCAGTTTCAGTCTTTTCGCGTGCACGCGCGCGGCATCACACGATGCCCAGGCCGGCGATGCGCCGGCGGCAGAAGCGGCGGCAGGATCCGGCGAAGCCGGTCAGGCGGCAGATGCCGGTCAGACGGCAGATGCCGGCAAACAGGCTGGGATTCCGGGCGATCCCGACAAGAGCGCCCGGGCAGAAGCGAGATACGTGGATGACGCGGGGCAGCCGCTTGGCCTTCAGCTCGAAATCGCGGCGGTTCTGCCCGGAGAGGTCACGGAGATCGAGCATCAGGTCGGGGCGGATGGCCTCTATAAGCGCGTCTGGCTGTATGAAGGGATGGTGTCGTATTCGCTGGAGCGTCTGCCCAAAGCCGAGCTCGGCGAAGGCGGGGTGCGCGAGGCGTTTGCCCGCCTGGAGCCGGATGCCTATGATGCGTCCCTGAGGCCCGAGGATGATATGAAGCGGCAGCTGGGCGGTGCCGTGGCTTGGAAGTGGTTCTATTCGACAGGGCATAACGAGGATACGCGCACGAATACGGACTATTACGTCCAGCGCGATGATTTTGATTACCGTTTCAAAATATCGGTGCCCGCGGATTTTGTGGAGGAATATGCTCGCCCGGTCAAGTCGCTCGTGAACGGGCTTGTATTTGTAACGCGCTAAACGGGAGCATGAGATGATTACAGACAAGAATACGAAGATCTATGTGGCCGGGCATCGCGGGCTTGTGGGATCGGCGATCTGCCGTCGCCTGCGTGCGCTTGGATATGAGAATCTTGTGATGCGGACGCATCGCGAGCTTGATCTGACGCTTTCGGACAAGGTGGATGATTTTTTTGCGGCAGAGCGGCCGGAAGTCGTCGTGTTGGCTGCCGCGCATGTCGGCGGGATCAAGGCAAATTCGACATATCCGGCAGATTTTATCCTTCAGAATATCGCGATTCAGTCGAGCGTGATCAATGCCGCGCTGAAATATGACGTGAAGCGGTTCTTGTTTCTGGGGTCGTCGTGCATCTATCCGCGCGAATGCCCGCAGCCGATACGCGAAGAATATCTTTTGACCTCTGCGCTTGAGCCGACGAACGAGCCGTATGCGATCGCGAAGATTGCGGGTCTGAAGATGTGCGAGGCGATCAACCGTCAGTATGGCCGTCAATATCTCGCCGTGATGCCGACGAACTTGTATGGCCCGGGGGACAATTATGACCTCGTGACTTCGCATGTGGTGCCGGCGGTGATCCGGCGGCTTCATGAGGCGAAAGCTGCCGGCGTGCCGAAAGTGACCTTCTGGGGGACGGGGCGCGTGCGCCGCGAGTTCCTGTATGTCGACGACATGGCGGATGCCTGCATCCATCTGATGCTGAACACGGATCATTGCGAGCTGACGAACATCGGGACTGGCGAGGATATGACGATCCGCGAGCTGATCGAGCTGGTGGCGAAAGTCGTGGGGTATGAAGGCGAGATCGAGTTCGATCATGTGAATCCGGATGGAACGCCCCAGAAACTGCTCGACATCTCGAAGCTGAAGGCACTCGGATGGTCGCCCAAATATACGCTTGAGGAAGGGCTCAAAGCCACGTATGCGGCATATCTGAGGGATCACGGTTAGGATATGGCGCCGCGTATGTGCGCAGCACATAGCGGCGCCCCGCAGCCGTATGCGCGAAGCGCATAGGCGGCGGAACATCAATCAGGGATAGCCTGCTGCGGCATTATAAAATACTTTATTGATTTAGACATTTGCAGATCGATTGAGTATAATTTACGGGGGTTTTTGTTTGGAGGAAATCTATGAAAAAATCATATTTGTTCTGTGTTTTGGTCGGGCTTGCGAGTCTTGGCGGCTGTAATCTGGATAATTTGAATGAGTTTGGGGAGATGTGTCCGCCAGTTGAAGGGGATCATCGTGTAGCAGGTGAACTGAAATATATTGAATCAACGGATTGCACGAAGGAAAAATGTTCATTTGGTGATTATGATGTATATTTTAAAGCGCAAAGATGTCCGATCACGCATCGTTATTGTGAGGCAAATGCCGACGGAGATGGGTTTCATTGCATGATGGATGTGAGCTGTAGTGATGATCACATCCGTTGCCAGAATGAGGAATATCGCGCGGGCGTATGTATCGATCCGAGTAGTTTGGAGACGTGCGGTGCAAAAGAGGCAAACTGTGCGGATGGTGCGCCGTTTGGCGGTGAGGATTGCACGAAGCTTGGTATCGCCGAGTGCAAGAAGGATCCGGCAGATCCGGATTCGTGGAAATGCAAGTGCCCGGACAAGGCTGAGCTATGTGGGGATAAGTGCTTTGACTCGGCGGTGTCGAGGACATGCGGCGCGAGTTGCGAAGACGGAGTGTGGAATCCCGGCAAGAATTGTGACGAAGATTATGACAGTCCGCGCGTATGCCGGAATGTGGAAGGCCAGTGGCGCTGCATGTGCGATGGGCAGCTTACCCTTGATGATAGTAGATGCGTTGCTACAAAAGATGATTATCATTGTGATGATGAAACCAATACGTGCCTTGATGTGATCGATGGTCTGATCGTATGCAGGAATACCGCGGAAAGATGTGGCGAGGACTGTGATAATTGCACACACCTTCATGATAACGCGGTGTGTATCAATGGCAAATGTGTGATTGAAAGTTGTAAAGAAGGCGAGCATCCCGACTATACTGCAGGAGTCATGACATGTGTGCCGAACGAGAAGACATCCTGTGCACCGGTCGATATGGCCGCTGGCGGGCAGGCAAAGGACTGCTCCCAGATGGCCGAGGCGCAAGAGGGGGTTGCGGACATGGACTGCCTGCCGCATGGGGAATGCGTGATCACGGCGTGTGATTCGGGATATCACCTGACGGAAGCCGGGGAATGCGAGGCGGATTCGGCCTCTGCATGTGGCGAGCACGGGGAGATCGATTGTCACGAGGGGATGCCAGAGAATGCCGTGGAACCTGGTTGCGAATCATCCGCGTGCGTGGTCGTGACCTGTGCGGAGGGGTATCATCCGAACGAGAATCGCGATGCATGCGAGGCGAACACGGATGAGTTGTGTGCGGGGCCGTCATCGAATGCGGTCGTGGACTGTACGGGGCTTCAGGTGGATCAAGCGGTGCATCAGGTTTGCGCTTCGGGCGCGTGTATCGTTTCTGAATGTGCGGCGGGGTTCCACATCAGCGAGGATCATACGAAATGTGAGGCGAATACCGATACATTGTGCGGTGCCAGCGGCTCGAATCAGGTCGTTGATTGCAGCAAGGATATTCCGGCGCACGCGACATCGCGCGTTTGCAAGGCGGGCGTATGTGCGGTCGTGGGGTGTGTTGCCGGTTATCGCATCAGTTCGGATGGCCTGAGCTGTGTCGAGAATAACGTGACAGCTTGCGGCAGTGCGAGCACGGACTGCACGAAGAATCTGCCGGCGCATGCGACATCGCGCGTTTGCGAAGTCGATACATGCAAGGTGTCGGCGTGCGAAGCGAATTATCACTTGAGCGCAGACCGTCTGAGCTGCATAGCGAACAGCGATACCGCCTGCGGCGTGTCGAATTCGACATCGACCGTGAACTGCACGCAGAATCTTCCGGCCAGTGCGACCGAGCGCAAATGTATTAATAGCGAATGCAAAGTGACGAAATGCGCGGCGAACTACCACATTAATTCGAATAATCTAAGCTGCGTGGCGAACAGCGATGCTGCTTGTGGCGCGATCAATTCGACATCGACCGTAAACTGCGGTCAGAATCTTCCTGCCAGTGCGACCGAGCGCAAATGTATTTCTAACGAATGCAGAGTGACGAAATGCGCGGCGAACTACCACATTCATACGAACAACCTGAGCTGCGTGGCGAACAGTGATACCGCCTGTGGCGCGGTCAATTCAAGCTCGACCGTGAACTGCACTCAGAATCTTCCGGCAAATGCAGCTGAGCGCAAATGTATTTCTAACGAATGCAGAGTGACGAAATGCGCGACGAACTACCACATTCATACGAACAACCTGAGTTGCGTGGCGAACAGCGATTCTGCCTGTGGTGCGGTCAACTCAAGTTCAACGGTGAACTGCGGCAAGGATCTTCCGTCAAACGCCAAGACGCGTATATGCGAGAAAGGCGCGTGCAAGGTGACGAAATGCGCGACGGATTATCATGTCAAAGAGGCGCGTACGGGCTGTGCAAAGAATAGTGCGTCTGCCTGTGGCGGGGTGTCGTGGAACGGCAGCGGCTCCTACAGCAGTTATGTCAAATCCTGTTCATCTCCGACATCGGCGTGTGTTTCGGGGGCTTGCAATTGCAGCGGTTATCCGGACAAGGTGCTCAATGTCGAGAAGAATGCCTGCGTGCCGAAGGTCTGCCAGGGCATTCCCGGCATCAAGAAGGGGTCGGTTCAGACGCAGAATTATTATGATCCGACAAAATCTGATAATGCATGTCATGCCGATACCTGCCAGAGCAACTATACGATGTACTCACAGAGCACAGGGGCGATGTGCCGTCCGAGTTCAAGCAAATATACATGCGGGGATATGGGCTATAAATATAGTTCAGGTGGGTATTGCAGAGGCTGCACTTCGGGGGGCACGTGCGGACATAATCACTGCAAGGATGGCTATAGGTATTTCCTGATGGCATGTCTGCCGTCGAAGTATTGCTGTGGCACGCGCGGTGTGGATATGAAGAAAGTGTCTGACTTTGCTTGCCGCAACTGCGTCGCCGAGGGCTATAAAAAATGTGATACGTCCACAGGAAAGTGTACGAATTAGTTTTCGTGAATCTATATAAGTCCCCCTTTCGGGTACGAAAGGGGGCTTTTTTTGTAATGGAAGATTATGAAAAGAATTTCTTATATCATCGTGGTCGTGAGCTTTCTGGCATTTGCCGGATGCAATCTTTCTGATATTGAAAAGAGTGGGGATCTTTGTCCGCCGCCGATGGATGGGACGAATGAGCGCGTGGAAGGCACTTTGATTTCTATTGGGGATGCGTGTACGCTGCAATCGTGTGACGATGCCGAATTAAAGAAGAATCTTGATATTCAGAAATGCCCGCGAAAATATCCTAATTGTATGAGGGATGAGGATAATTATTCCTGTGTCGGTGACAAACAATGTCCGAGCGGGCAGTTCCTGTGTGATGATGATAATGGGACATTTTTTTGTGTGGATCCGACAGCCAGGGAATCGTGTGGTGCCGTTCAAGGGGTTTGTGATCAAAAGCCTTATGGCGGTCAGGACTGTTCGGAACTCGGCGCGGATGGATACTGCAACGCTCAAAATCGCATGTGCCAGTGTGTCAATGATGCGTTCCTGTGTGAAGAAGGCTGTATTTCGCCGAGAGATATAAAGACATGTGGTGCCAAGACTTGCGGTGTGGCGAACTTTGGAGGGGAAAACTGCGAGGAAAGGGGCGTGCTTTGGGAATGTGCAGATTCTAAGGACGGATGGGGCTGCCATTGTTCGACGGGGTTTTCACCGGAAGGGGAATGCGTGGATACCATTGCATTGCCGCATTGTCCGATGAGCTGTGGGCATGTGGAAGATGGCAAGTGGGAATGTGTGACGGATAAGCAGAGCTGTGGCGTGGATTGTCAGAATTGTCTTGAGCTTCATCCGAATGGGGATTGCTTGAAAGGGGAATGTATCATTCAGGCTTGTCTGCCAGGAGAGTATCCGAAATATGAGGGCACACAGATCAAATCATGTATTAAGACAAGTGCACAAGCGTGTGCGCCATATCAAATGAAAGTGAATGGGAAAATTGTAAATTGTGATGATCTAAAGACGGATGAAGTTTTGGATGTGGATTGCTCGCTGGATGGCAACTGCATCGTGACGCAGTGCAAGACTGGATATCATATGGATGAAAGCGGGCGAATTTGTGTTGAGAATCATCCAATCGAATGCGCTACGGATGATTTGCAGAACTGCCTTGCGAACAAGCCGCCTCATGCGTCGGATATGGTATGTGAATCCTCTGTGTGTATGATTGCCGCATGTGAAGCAAATTATCATCTCAGTGAAGATAAGCAGGGATGCGAACCGAATATGGATAAAGCCTGTGCCTTGCCCGATTCGAATGCGCCCGTGGATTGCGGTCAGAATCTGCCGGATCATGCTGTTTCGAGGCACTGTGTGGCCGGGCAATGCCTGATCCAGGAATGTGGCGAAGGCTATCATGTGTCGAGTGAACGCATGGCGTGTGAGAGCAATTCCGATGATGCTTGTGGCGGCAATCAGTATGCGGATGTGGTTGTGGCGTGTAAAAGCCCATTGTCGGCCTGTCGGAATGGGGTTTGTGCATGTCCGAACGAAAAAGACATTATGAATAAAGAAAATGTATGCGTGCCAAGAGAATGTGAAGGATTTTTTGGCGTGATCAGTGCGACGGTTCGCGGGGGCGTGTGTCATGCAGAAGAATGCGCCGATGGGTTTACGGCAAAGAATGGCGTGTGCATCCCCCAGAAGAACTGCAGTGCGTATGGCTATAAAGCGGATAGTAAGACAGATCTTTGTGGCGAGCCATGCGGCCCAAATTGCGATCAGAGTATTTGTAAGAGTTATTTTAAGAATTACAAAGGCGCATGTATCGAGTCGAGTTATTGTTGCGGCAAACCCAGTGATCAGGCGTGTGTGAACTGTATTGCCAAAGGCAATAAAGCCTGCAAAGTCTCCACGGGTGAGTGTGTGGATTAATATCAGGAATAATTGGCTTTGTGAGCGTGTTATACGATCAAGCAAGGCATGATGTGCATGCCTTGCTGGTCGCGTCTGGCACAAATAGGGTGTGGCCTGAATGCGTGCCGGTTTTATGGATTCCCCCACGTGTTATTGGAGGATTATTATGAAGTTATACAAAGCCCTTGCCTGTGCAACATTACTGCCCATTCTGCTCGGCTGTACTCCGGCGGGAGCGGATGATTCGATTGAATGCACGCTAGAGATCGAGTATATGAATCAGGTATATACTGCTTCGGATAGAGATGATACAAAACCTGAGGCACATCGGGAGGCGCTTGAGGAAGCTTGCGAACTGGCCTGCAAGGATGTGGATTCCTGTGAACGCGAGTGTGTCAAGACTGGTGTCGTGAAAAGCGAAAAATGTATGAACCTGATTACAAAAGAGGAGATTATATAGTCGGGCTATTCATATCTGTTGAACGCTTTTGGGGAGTTCAAC
>JAFZFY010000079.1 GCA_017555665.1 Pseudomonadota bacterium
CACAAAAGCTCAGAACAGCTTCTACTATTACACCTGCATCAAAGACTCAAAGTACACGAACGATAACGAACGCATGGGGTACGACTCGTGGAACTGGGCTTCCCAATTGCTTCCGTTCAATGCCGAAATCATTGTCTCCTGCGAGAAAACGCTCAGTGACGGATCCTGCGGATATGATGCGACACGGCATAGGCGTCTGGCTTATATCGGTTACGAGCGCAACAATGCGTCCTATGATTTCGCCACAGAAATCGCGCGCGAAGGGCTTGCCTTTGCCAATGTCGAGTTTGCAAGCACGACGAGCAAAATTGGCGAGATCTGTGCCGCTCAGAAAGAAGCGATCAGCGCCAAGCGAGAACTGTGGAGCCTGGCACCGACTGTCAACGGCGTACTGGCGTTGATGGGCAGAGACAAGCAGAGAAATCTCAAAAATTTGGAGAGCCGCTGCAACGCCCAGATGAAGTGAGCTGACGCTGCTGCACATGTGGCAGGCTGTCAAGACAGCGCAAACAGCAGCGCGCCTGCGCCTGTTTGCAAATCTAAGGTTTTCATATCTTTCTGTTTGTGATAGATTTGCATGACCTGTGTTTTTTTATTTGCAGGAACTTGCAAAAGGTTGATTATGAATCGAAAAACTATTTACGCGATCGTCGCTGGAACGGTCGTTATTGTGCTCGCTCTGGTGGGTGTCCTTGTCTTCATGCTTGCCAATCGCAACACCTCCCCCTCGCTCATGACTATGGAGCAGGTGGCTCGACGTAAACCTATCGTCAAAGACAAATTCGCCGGTAAAGAGGATGAAGCGATCAAGATCGTTCAAGAGTTTTTGGTCTATAAGCCTGAATATGTCGATGCACTTGTGGAACATATCAAGACCAAAAAGCCCATCGGTATGGAACCCTCGCGTGTAACGATCAACGATCTCGTTGAGCAGCAGTTCCTCGAAAATCATTTCAACATGCACTACCTGAAAAAAGGGGAGTGGCGCGCGCTTCATCTCGATACGGATAGCGGCGAAGGCGGATCCCAGATCCCTGACCCGCAATATGAGGTCTATCTTGATTTCCATGATGAATCGGTCGTCGTCGGTCCCGTCTGGATCGTCGATCTCGTCACAAAGGCCGTCATCCCCAGAAACGATATGGCCAGCATCTTCGATCGCGATCTCACCAATTATGAAGAGATCGAAGAAAATCTGAAACGCCCCGAAGCCGTGGTGAGCGCGATCACTTCGCATAAATTTGAAAATGGCATAGACCTCGGCGGTGTATTTTTGCTCGACTTCTTTAAGAAGACCGACAAAAAAGATCACATGAATGATGAGATCATCGGCTGGACGGTCATGCATGAGTTCGAAGATGATTTCTCGGCCTATTATCAGTGGCGCGAGCTCGGCGAAGTCCGCGTCGCCAAATTCAATTTCAATTGGAAAACCAAGACTTTTGTTCCCAAAGGACTGCAGGCCATCGATCTCATGGCGCTTGGCGAGAATATGTCCTCCATCAAGCCGATCGATATTTATCCCAACGGATATACGAACAACCTGAATATTCCCCGCACCGAACGCTGGGCAAAAGGGCATAGCTGCCGAGATCGTGACTATCGCGAGCTTTGCACGGCTTTCGTCAAAGTTTTGGAACAGCAGGAATTTATCAATGCGCTCGCCTGGTTGCTTACCAACGGGCAGGCTGACGCGACCGAACGCATCAATCGTTGCAAAAGCGACAAAAAATGTAGCTGGGTACCTAAAATGGCCTCCGGCGAACTCAATCCCAAAGAAGACACGGCGCTTATTGAGGTCGACTATAAATATGAGCTGAAGGGCCGCCAGCATGAGATTCGCTTCCTGGTTGATTCCAATAAGGAAACGATCACGCCGCTCGACAAGATGAGCCAGATGGCTTATTGGGCTGTCACGCCTCGAACCTGATGCTTCTGATCCCCAGATTTTCTGGGGATTTTTTTTCTGTCATACAGGCACGGTGTAATCAAAGCTCCACAAACGAGCATCTGCATCATATAAGGCTCTGTTCTGGCGACGTGAATAATCGTACCACAGAGCCTTTTATGTCCCATTTGCCTGGCACAAATCATTGTGTACCGGGCAAATGCGTTACTTAACGAAGCCTTTATGTTCCAGATCGAGATTCAATCTTACTGTGCGCATTGTCTGATCGCGATCGGAAAGGTCAACGCCTTTCGGCCAGAAGATATCGATGCGTTGGATGCTCAGATTACCCAGTGTGAGCGCCTGTTTCCTGATACTTTGCGGGCGATAAGTTTTGAGAGCCACTGCATCTCGCCGGGAGGCAAAAAAGTCTTTTGTGCCGGCGCTGACCAAAAGATTCGTGCAGACTGGTCAAATGCACAAATTCTCGATTATCTGATGTATCAGCGCCAGGTGATTCATCGACTCAGGCTTTCGCCCCTGGGCGTGATCTCCTGCGTGAACGGGCTTGCGCTCGGGCTGGGCACAGAGATCTGCCTGGCATCGGATATCGTTTTGGCGGGTGAAGATGCCGCGTTCGGGTTTCCCGAAAAGACATGGGGGATCGTGCCAGGCGCAGGCGGATATGCTTGGGCTCACGGTTGGGCAGAACATAAAGAAATTGCACAGCAGATGATCGCAGACGGTACTCCTATCGACCGAGAACGCGCGCGTTTTGTCGGTATCGCGGATGTCTTGTGTGACAGTGAGGATTTTGGGCTGCTCTCGAATCATTTTGCCGCTGAATTATCGAAAATGGCGCCCGAAGATCAGATTTTTAGGAAAAATTCTCGTCACGAAAAAATCGACTATAAAAACCTCTTTGATGAAGAACAGACGGCCTATTGTCAAAGCCTAAAAACTAGGTCACGATAATAAAATTTGTTACGAAAAAATCATATCCTAATTTTTATTCTGGTGTAACAGCATTACCAGCAGAATAAAGTCTGATCCACGCCAAAACCGCCAAACGCATGGCTCTGTTTTTCAAGCGCGGACATAAACCGTACAAGCGCCAGTCAATTCCGCTGAAAATACAAGGCTTTGTTCCACAAGCGATCTGATTGCATGAAAGGGCGACAGCGTGCCGTCAAGGGGAGCGCGAAGCGCGTAAGTAACCCCGTTTTGGCTAGGCTCTGTTCTACCAGCGTGGATATGTAATGATGTGTCAAATGCGATCTTATTGCAAATTGATCGCCCAGGAAGGGCGACAGAGTACAGCCCAGGGTGAGCGCGAAACGCGTAACCCCGGGTAACAGAATTGCCACCTAAATACGCCCCCTGGATGGGGGCCACCGCCATATCCACAGTCGTAGAACAGAGCCCAAAGTAATGCACCAGTCCTAGACGTGTGTATCCTAAAGATGGCTGACCATTGATTTCAGAAGAGACAAGCGAAGGGTAGGGCATCGTGTGTGTAAAGCCCTATGGGATTTCGGATGGAAAAAAACGTGTCCATGTATTTCGTGTGGTTGTTTGGATGCAGAGCGCATGTAAAACATGTGTGAATTAAAATCACATACATGTTCACCTGAATGTAACGCATATAACCAACTAAACATTCTAATCACGTGTGCGTTCATGCTATTGTGGTATTTGTGTGCATGGGTAAACATGATATTGAATTTTACTCGGTATTGATTTTGTCTTAACTAAATTCAAGGCTCATTTTTTAGGATTGATTGTTTTGTGAGTTTTGTTTCACACCTAAAAAACTTGGACGATACGAAACAGGTGGAAGCAAAGCTACCGTCTCGCCCCCCTGGGATTGGGAGCAGCTAACCAGGCAGAAAAACGCTAGAAAAGCGTCATCCCTGTCTAGAACAGAGCCTTTCTGTTGGTGATGGATATCATTCATGTGTGTAATTTTTTACTCATGAAAAATTCAACATTCAAATTCAGACTCAACATGGACGCTTGAACGGTTGAGTCATTTTCGTGGCAAAAG
>JAFZFY010000080.1 GCA_017555665.1 Pseudomonadota bacterium
TCAAGCGTTACAAAGAGACAGCGATATGCGAGGTAGAGATCGAAGTGCCGCCGCTTCCGCCTGTGGTGTATGGCCCGCCGCCATCGCCAGGTGAATGATCCAGACCGTATTTGATAACCATTCAACCAACATTTCGAGGGAAACTGCTATGATGAAACCCGATCTTCGCCTGATGATTTATCGCGCCATGATGTGGAAGCGCCATCAGATCCGCACCTCAGTCAACCGCGAGCAGCATGAGCTCCGATACCTGTTTTTCGAGGTGTCGCGGCGTTGCAACATCCACTGCCGGTATTGCGGCAGCAGCTGCACGCTTGATGAGCGCATGAACGAGCTCTCGACGCAGGAATGGCTCGATATCATCGACCAGCTCGCGGAGGATTACGATCCGAAGCGCGTGATGATCGCCGTGACCGGCGGTGAGCCGCTGTTCCGTCCGGGGATTTTCGATATCTTTGCGCGCCTGCACGAACGCGGATTCCGCTACGGCATGGTGTGCAACTCGACGCTCCTGAACGAAGAAGCGGCGCGCAAGCTCGTGGAATGCGGGATGGATTCGCTGTCGCTGTCGTGCGACTCGATCCCGGAAGTCAATGATGCGATTCGCGGCAAAGGCATGAGCGCGCATGTCGTGAAGGCGATTCACAACCTTCGCGAAGCCGGTTACAAGGGCATCCTGGAGATCCTTTCGACGATCACGAAGCCGTGCATGCCGCACCTTGAGGAGATGCGTCAATGGGTGACGGCGCAGGGGGTGAAGCGCTGGCGTGTTTCGCCGGTCATCGCGATCGGCCGTGCGGCCGAGAACCCTGACCTGCTTCTGGATGACGACGATATCCGCAAGCTTCTGACGTTTGTGCGCGAAAAACGTCGCGGTCTGGGCATGGATGATTTCCGGCCGGAATTCAGCGAGGAAGGTTATCTTGGCGATGAATTTGAGGGGCTTGTGCGTCCATATCTGTGCCAGTGCCGCGCCGGTATCAACGTCGGCGGTATCCGCTATGACGGCCTTGTCGGCGCGTGCCCGGAGATCTCGCAGTTCTTTGATCAGGGCGATATCCATGAGAATCGCTTTAAGGAGATCTGGGACAACCGCTACCAGGAGTACCGCGACCGCTCGTGGGCGAAGAAGCTCGGGCCGTGCCGTCATTGTGACAAGTTCGACACGTGCCAGGGCGGCGCGCTTCACCTCTATGATGACACGTCCACTCCGACGCATCGCTGTTTTTACGATATGCTTGAGAAAACGAAATAAAAAGCTCTGTTCTGCAGGCGTGGGCATGAAATGTGGGGGGCAGAAGCGAGCGGATTGCATGTCCATCGCCCTCAAGGGGCGATGGCGTACAGCCTGTATAACATGAAACGGGGGAGCGTCAGCGACCCCAAATCGCGCTCCAAACAGGAGAGGGTGCCGCGTGAGCGGCGGGGGAGATCTGAAAATGCCATATCCGCAGTCGTAGAACACAGCCAGATAAAAAGCCGTTTTTTTTGAACGCGCATCTGTGTATTGTATAATCGGGCAGATGTGATCGGCCGGCAGGTTGCGAGGCAGTCTGCCGGTTTTTTAGTATGATTGAGGCCGTCCGGCGCATCAGGCGCGCCGGTGAGGGCAGGCATGAGCATTTGATATTTGGAACATCGATATGTCAGACAGTGAATCGAGTGAAGCGGTGAAAGCTGCGCAGGAGCCTGAGGTGCTGGGATCCGGCGAGACTGAAGAGCCTCTGTCAGCGTCGAATGCGCCGAGCGACGGGGCTGCGGATGCGTCTGCCGAGGGCGGTGACGGCACTTCTGAGGCAGTATCGGCTCAGGCCGGGGATGCGCCGGCAGACGGCTCGGATGCGTCATCGGACGCGGCGGGCGATGTGAAGGCGAAAGCCGGTCAGGAAGCGGGCGAAGCGCATGAAGACGTGCAGGCACACGGCGGCGCGGACGCGGCAGACGCGGCGGATAGAGATGCCGAGATGCCGGCGGGCTCGGACGGGGATAAGCCTGCGGCTGATGGCGCGCTGTTCGAGACGGAGTCTGGCCAGACGGTCCAGTCGCCTTCGCAGACGGGCATCCCGCATGTCAGAAACGGCGCTTCTAGATCCTCCAGGATGAGCCGTGATATCAGGCGGCAGCAGGCCGAAATGAAGCGGTATGTGTATCCGATCGAGGAGCTCAAGAAGCATCTTCGCATCGATATCGGCATGATGATCGGCGCGCCGGTCGTGCTGTGTGTCATGCTTGGCGTGTGCATCAGTTTGGGCGGCCTGGCTGGGGTTCTGATCTTCCTCGCGGTGGCGGCAGTCATGGGGCTCGTGTTTCACAACCGCCTCATGCATTTCCGGAAATCCGTGAAGTATTCGATGGTGTTCAATGCGATCGACAAGACGTTCAGCCCGGAAGTGTATCTGGCCTACAAGGATGTCGATGAGGATGTGCTCGAGGCGGCTGGGATCGTCGAGGATTGGCACGAAGGCCGGATGAGCGACTATTTCCGTGGGAGCTGGCGGAACTTCCCGTTTTCGTTCGGGGATGTGCACATTACGGGGCGCGAGGTCAACAAGAAGCTCGCGCAGACGATCTATTCCGGGCAGCTGTTCGTGATCGAGACGGGGCTTGACCTGAAATCCTGGATCACGATCCGCGAGCGCAAGACGATGCTGACGCCTGAGCTTTATGAGGCGCAGAAGAGCTCGGATAAATTCTTCATGACAGGTAATGCGCAGTTTGACCGTCAGTTTGAGGTGCGCTTCGGGATGAGCGGGAAAGCGTCCTCGGACAGCGATGCCCAGGCCGCGGCTCGCGCGACCGCGCTTCACCTTGTGGAATGCCTCGCCCAGGATATGATCGCGGCAGACGCGTATGTCGTGTCGCGGACGACGATGCGCTTTGAGGGGAACTTCCTGTATCTGGCGACGGAGAACGCGCGCGACACGTTTGAGCTTCAGCGCGGCGACCTGAAGAACCTGGAACTGCTCGGCCGCAGGTTCTCGGAGGAGGTCGAGGCGATGACGATCTATCTCGACCTGGTGACGAAAGGGCTTGAAGCGGTGAAATCACGCGCGGAGTGAGCCTTTTGCCGCGCCGTATGCAATAGGCGCGGCGGCTCGGATGTCCGCGCCGTATGCAATAGGCGCGGCACGCCGGCGTATGCGCGGCCATCAGCCGGGCATAGCCGGCGGCAAAAGGTTAAAAAAGTCGGGCATCTGGCGAGTTGTCTTGCCATGAGTGTGTATTATTGTGTAAAATAGCAACGGTTTTTTTTGCGCTCTCTGCATAGTGAGGAAATCGGATGCGTTTTATTGGATTACGTGCGATCGTTATGGCTTCGCTTTTGTTTCTGGGGGGGGCTCCGGCATATGCGCAGAGCCACTATGCGACGAAGCAGGCGCAGGAGAATTATGACAACGGGATAAAGCTTGAGCGTCAGGCTGAAGAGAAAGGGGATGTCTCTTATCTCGAGCAGGCGGAGCGCGAATATCGCAACGCGATCAGCGCGGAACCGGGCATGGTGTCGGCTTATATCCGTCTGGGATATGTCCTCTATGTGCAGAAAAAGAGCGAGGCGGGCGTGGAGATCCTGCAGAAAGGGCTTGCGCATCATTCCGATAATATTGAGCTGAAGCATTATCTGGGGCTGAATCTGTACCAGGCGGGGCGCACGGAAGAGGCGGAGGCGCTTCTGACGGAGGTCGTGTCGACGCGCAAGGATCTTTCGGAGGCGTATTTCGTGCTGGGCAAGATCAGCCTGGACAAGGGCGATTCGCTGAAGGCGCAGGAGTATTTTGAGCAGTACGCGTCTGCGACGCCGAATGATGTGCAGGCATATCGCGCGCTGTCGTCGGCCTATATCCAGGCGAAAGATATCGCGGGCGCGGAGGCCACGCTCGCGCGCCTTCTGGAACTCGCGCCGGATGACGTGATCGCGAAGATCAACATGGGCCATGTGAAGTATGAACGCGGCCAGATCGACGAGGCTGTGAAGCTGTACGAACAGGCGTACAAGCTGGATCCGCGACGCGGCGAGCTTCTTTATACGATCGCAAGCGTGTACTATCTGGGCGGGCGATACGAGGAGGCGATCAAGCGGTTCGCGGTGGTGCTCGAAAAAGACCATACGCACATGAGCGCGCAGTATTTTACGGCCGATAGCGAGCTGAAGCTGGGCCATCTCGACAAGGCAGAGGCGTTGTTCAAGGCGCTTGAGGCCGAGATGCCCGATTACAAGTATATCAAGCTGAAGCTGGCATATATCCGCATGCTGCGCGGCGAGCCCGGTGCGGCGGATGAGGTGCGCAAGCTGATGCAGGACACGACGAACCCCGATGACCTGCATTTCGGGGCCGTGATGCTTCGCAAACAGGGGTACACGGATGAGTCGCTTTCCGTGCATCTGAAGCTCCGCGATGACCACATGGATGAGAGCATCTATGGCGTGTATCTGGCGCGCGAGTATATGGAGACGGGCAATTACGTGCAGGCTTCGGAGCTTCTGATGCTTCTGATCGACGAGAGCGTGAACAACTCGCTTGCGTGGGAGATGATGAGCATCACGCTGCTGCACCAGGGGATCGACGCGATGATGATGGGCGAGTTCGAGCAGGCTCGCACGTATTTCGAGCAGGCGCTTTCGATGGAAGTGCACACGGTGCAGGCGTATTGCAGTATCTCGCATCTGTCGCTTCTTGAAGGGAACATGGACGAGGCGTATCAGTCATTCCAGATCGCGGAGCAGCTGTCCCCGGATGATCCGAACGTGATCAAGCTTGCGGCTCAGTTCGACATCATGGACGGGAAGAACAAGTATGCGGTGCAGCGTCTGAAGGATCTGGAGGCCTCGCAGAGCGCGCAGGCGTTGGGCGGTTCCGGGTGGTATCTCATGGCCGTGGCGCAGTCGAGCATCGGCCAGTGGGACGATGCGGCGCGTTCGCTCGAAGAGGCGGAAAAAATGGGCGTCGTGGACTCGCCTGCCTCTGCGGTCGTGGCGTTGCAGGGGGCGATGAACGCCTACGATTCGGGAGATGTGTCGAAGCTGGATCGACAGCTCGAACGCGTGGAGCACTTCAAGGAGGGGCTCGATACGCTCGACCGTATCCGCTACGACTATCTGCTGGCGGTGTCGAGCATCCGGTCAAAGAAGTACACGCAGGCCAAGGCGGCGCTTGAAGCGGTGCAGTCGGGATTTTCGGAGCTTGATCCGGACAGCCGCCGTCAGATCGTGGAAGGCGGCCGCCTGGATGTCTCCTATGAGCTCGCGTATGTCTACTATGAGACGGGCAATCTGGATGCCGCGCTCTCCACGCTCGGCACGAAGCAGTCAGCCGAACGCCGCTCGCTTGAGGCGGCTGTGCGCAGGAAGCTCGGCTTTCAGGCGCTCAAAAATCACAAGTATGATGCCGCGATGGAGAATTACAACCGCCTGAATGCGCTGGGCAATCCGACGAACTCGGATCAGTACAACCAGGTGCTGGCGAAACTTCAGGCCAAGAAGCTCTCGGATGCCGGCGATGTGCTTGAAAGATATGCGAAACAGAACATCCCCGAAGCGGTGCTGAACTATGCGATCTATCTCGACAGCGTCGGCGAGGGTGCGCGTGCTACGCAGTATTACGAGAAATATGTGTCAACGGCGAGTTCGCGCAAGTCAGAGGACGTTCGCCGAATGCTGTTGACGAAACAGCGCGTATGGGGGAGTGAATGATGCGGAAGATATTTCCACTGTTGCTGTTAGGCGGGGTTTTGCTTGCTCCAGGTTTGTCCTATGCGGCGAATGTGGTGGCGATCTATGCGCCGAATCTTGATTTCAAGGACGGCGCGGAGCGCAACGCATACGTGAACAAGGTCGCGAAGGCGCTGTCGAGCGCGACGGGACAGAGCTGGGAGGGGCGCGCGTTTGCGCGTGCAGCCGACTTTGAGGCGGAACGCTCGAAAGTGGATGTCGCCATTCTCGATGCGGATTATTTTTCGGGCAAAAGCGGCTCGCTCCGGCCGGTCGCGATGCTTTCGGCAAACGGGCAGACGACGCGCGCGCTGAAGGTGATCGCGAAGAAAGGCGGCAGCGACAAGCTCTATAAATATCGCGGCAAGCGGCTCGCGCTTGTATCGAATGCCTCGCTGGCAAGCTCGTTCATGACCGCGTCTGCGCTGGGCAACGAGATCAAGGCTTCCGAGTATTTTTCGGCCATCGACGAGGTTCGTGATGTCCGTTCTGCCCTGAATGCCGTCGAGATGGGCAAGGCTGACCTGACGCTTGTCTATGACGGCTATGATTCTGGGTTCACGACGGTCTATATGTCGAGCGGCGTGGGGCTTCCGATCATCGCGGTCAATTCCGCGCGCGTGACCGGGGAAAATGCCGAAACGCTCAAGCATGCGTTGCAGAATATCAGCGTTCATACGTCGTCATTTATCACGGGGAGCGCCGTCTATAATGCCGGCGATGCCGGCGCATACCGGCGCATCGCCGCGACCAAGAAGACGAGTTCCCTGACCTATGTGCCGCTTGAACCCGAGGCGGTGAAAGTGAGCCTGAGCGGGACTGTCCTGCAGCCGCGCACGGACGGTATCGCGTTCAACCCGTTCCAAATTCAGTATGTGCCTTCTATGAGCGAGTTTGACCGCAAACTCGAACAACGCCTGTAAATATTCTTTTATTTCAATAGGGATGAAGTCAGATGAAACTCGTACCAACGCTCATAGCCGATACAGCGACGATTCTTCTCCTCGCGACGACAACAAAAGAACAGCAGGTGCTGACCAAAACGCTTTCGGCTACCGGCTGCAGCCTCCAGGTCGTGACAAGCATTGCAGAGGCGGAAGAGACGATCATGCATCAGAATATCGATCTTCTCGTGGCAGATTACGACCAGCATTCGCAGGTGCCTGAAGGAAACGGCCGCACGGCTTTCGACAATTTCCTGGAGCGCTTCGCGCAGATGCCAGCGTCTCACTGGGTGAACGGGCGGACGCGCATTCTGCTTCTCGCTTCTCGCCGTAACCGTGAGGAGATGCAGGCGATCTTCAGCATGCCTTATGTGAGCAATCTCGTGGCGAAATCGGATGATTTCGCGCCGGAAGAATTGATCATCACGGTGGGCAAGATCCTTCGCAATGATATCTTTGGCATCGAAAAATACCTGTGTTACGGTGCGACGCCTGTCGCGTATGAGGTGACTTCGAGCCTTCAGAAAGATCCGCTGCTTTCAGCGCTGTCAGAATATGCGGCAAATATCGGCATCAACAAGCGCATCATTTCGGCGGTTGCCGGTGTGGCTGATGAGCTTCTGATGAACGCGATCTATAACGCGCCGATCTATAACGGCACGCGTCCGTATGCGAGCCGTTCGCGCACGCTTCCCGTCGATTTGCAGCCGGGCGAGTCGTGTTTCTGCTCCTTTGCGAGCGACGGCACGCAGTTCATCATATCGGTGCGTGACCGTTTCGGTTCGCTCACCCCCGAAAAGATCCGCAGCTATCTGGCGCGCTGTTTTGCGATGGGACACGATCAGATCGAGCAGAAGCAGGGCGGCGCGGGCATGGGGTTCTATTTCATCATGGAGAACCTGAACAAGCTGATCGTCAATATCAGTCCGGGACGCGGCACGGAATTCATCGGCATCATTGATATATCGGGCACATACCGAGATTATATCGAGCGATATAAGTCATTCCACATATTTGTGGGGTGATCGCTGTTTCAGACGCGAATCGTATTCGCGTCTTTTTTGTGGGCGGTGTTTTATGAGATCAATGTTCAGGCTGTGCCTTTTGGGGATTTTTCTGGGATCGATATCGTTTCCGGGAATATCTTTTGGCCAGCCTGTGGAAGGGGATCCGGAGGCATCCGACGAAGCCGTGATGGCAGTGCCGGAGCAGCCTGAGGTCGTTGATCTGCCTGTCGAGGATGACGTGCCGGGAAGCCGTGATCTCGCTTCTGACGGTGAGGCAGGGTTGCCGGATGTGTTGCTGCCGGACGGTATGGGCATGGCGGTCGAGGATGCGCCGGAATCGCTCGATATGCTCGTGGCCGAGGCGGTGCCGGATGATCCGGATGCGGAAGATGCCGGGGGGGCAGAGGATGACGCGTTCTCGGATGTGTTGGCGGGGGATGCGCTGTCGGAAATGCGTCTCCCGAACCCGGCTTATGAGATCGAGCAGATCCGCATTACGGGGAATAGCCAGACCTCGCGCGAGAATATCCTGAAGATGCTTGCGCTCGATACATCACGGCCGGTGACGCTTGAATCGCTGGAGGCGGCGCGTATCCGGCTTGCTGCAAGCGGGCTTTTCCAGAGTGCGGACATGCGCCTGATGCCGGGCAGCGGCAGCGGCAGGCTTGGCATCGATCTTCAGGTCGAGGAGCGTTCGCGCATTCAGGTAAACCGGTATTTTGTCGGCGTGAGCCGCAAGACGCCGTTCTGGATGGGGCTGGACGTGGAATGGCTCGCGCTCATGGGAACGAATCATCGTTATCGGATGGCTTTTGCTGCGGCGGGATCCGAGATGTACACGCTGGATATGAACTATCTGGTGCCCATGATCAGAGATCTGCCGGTGTCGCTGATGTTTTCCGTGCAGTCGATGCGCAGCCGTGAGGGCTTGTACGGGCCTTCGCGCGGGGGCGTGTGGAGCGCGCTTGACCGCATTCAGTTTGAGCGGCACGGCGCGACAGCGGGTGTCGGGTATGCGCCGATTCCGCATGTCCGCCTCATGTTACGGCTTGAATATATGCGCCTCCTTCGCCAGAACGACAGCGCGGAGATCCGGCCGCAGCTCGACAGCTATCTGGCAGACGGCTGGAGCGGTCTGGCTGCCGTGCATGTGATGGCCGCATACGACAGCCGCGAGGGGCGCGATCTGCCCAATTCAGGGCATTTCGTGTCTTTGGGTCTCAATGGCGCGGCGCGTATGGCGATCTCTCAGTACGGATTTTTTAAGATCAGGCTGGCGCATCAGAGCAATTTTGAAGTCAGCCCGCAGCATGTGTTGAGGATTGACACGTTCGGCGGTGCCCTGTTCGGAGATGCGCCGTTTTTTGAGAAGTTTTTCTTCAACGATTTTTATGCGATGGCGCCGGGCAGGATCCATTACCTGAATCCGTCGAACTGCGGGGCTTATGATCTGTTTGGGACAGGGGCATCGAGCCTTTCGTATGAGGATTTTCTGTTTCATCTGGCGCTGACCTACGCGTGGCAGCCGTTCGTGCGCCGGCTTGAGCTGTTTGTGACGGCTGCGGCGACGTATGCGGATACGCCGTCTCATGGCCGCAGGGTGCTGGGCATCGATTCCCGCGCGACGCGCGGAACATTCCCGGTCGACATGTCGTTCAATCTCGGTGTGCGCGTCAAGACGGACTACGGTCTGATCAGCGTGTCCCTGAGCAATGTGTTCGATCTGCTTGGGAGGTGAGCGATGCGGGCCGTTTGTTTTCTTGTGTTCCTGACTGCATGTTTCTGCGCGCGTATATCGTTTGCGCAGGAAACGACCGGCAGCGAGCCTTTGCCTCAGGAGGACACGGTCCAGTGTGCCGAGCAGGATGGCGTGATCCTGTGCAACCTCACGATACCGAACTATGTCAGCCGCATCCGTTCCGTTCTTGCGAATGGCTGGGAGAATTCGATCACGATCCAGATATCTCTGTTGAACGGTGACGGGACAGAGACGATCCGGAAGAGCCGCCTTGAGGCGACGGAACGCTGTTATCTCGACCCGTTCGAGTCGCCCTGCCTGGTGTTGTGGCGCGGCGCTTCGACATGGCAGAGGTATCGCGACGAGGATGCGCTCGTGAAGGCCCTGTCTCACTTTGGCGTGCAGGCGATCCGTCTGGAGGATCTGCCGGCGGACAATTACATGATCCGCGTCCGGATACAGGTGGCGGCGAGCGCGCAGAAACGCCTTCAGTCGCTTCGCTCATGGTTCAAGCCGGGTGAGTCGGAGACGGGATTTTTAAGCGCGAACGCGCTGATCGGGGCGATCCTGACGAGCCGTGCGGAAGCTCTGGCCGGGCATTCGCTTGAGACGACCCTGGAGACATCGCAGTTTTATATCGACCTCGCGTTTGACGGTGCTGGTGTCGAGGAAACGCCGGATTCAGGCGAAGGCAGTGCGGATGCCGAGTGAGCGGGGGCGCGCCTGCATTTATCGCGCTTGAGCCGTCGCTATGCGCGTGGCGCATACGCTCCGGCGGCAGGGCTATGCGCGTGGCGCATACGCCCTGCCAATCGTCTGGCTTCATGCCGGCATGAAACCTCAAAATGTTTCAACATGTCGAGATGCGTCCTAAAAGGGAGCTTACGGGATTGTCGTTCCCGAAAAGTCTGGAGGAGATATGAGAAAGATCGCACTGTATGCACTTTGTCTGGCAGGTCTGGCTATGGGGTGTTCGGGACACGCGGAGACCGCAACGGAATCGACGACATCCGGTATAGAGGTGAAGGATGGCAAAAAGGACGAGATCGCGCAGTGGGTGACAGCGGTGCGCTCGGATCCGGAAGTGCTGGCTTCTCTGAATGCGCCCTTGCGAGGGGAGTCTGGTGCAGGGGCATCCTCGGCTTGTGAAGACGGCGTTGTCCGCAGCGTGCTTGAACGCCGAGGCTCGCTTGTTTCCGGGAAGGCAGGGGAGATCGCAACCGGCATTGAGATCCTTCGGGCTGTGCCGGAGACGGGATCTGCTTATGTGCCGCCGCACCTGTCGGAGATAGAGACGCTTGCGAGCGAGGTGCAGGGGGGCGGTGCGTCGGAGGCGTTTGAATGGACGGACGAGGATCGTGATACGCTCGTGAAGAACCTGAGAAGTGTCGGTTTTTCGGTCGGTTCGGACGATGCGGCGGCCCGTGCTTCCCTGGTCGCGATGCTCAAGGGGCCGGAATGCGCGAAGATCTTGCCGCGATACTGCGCGTATGTGTCGGAACGCCGAGATGGGCAGGCGGCATATCAGGAAAAGGCGGCGCGCCTGGACGCGCTTCTCGCTTGCGATCTGGCGGGATGGGCTGGCGAGCTTCGCCTGAATTATCCGCAGAACGACTATAAGTTCGACCGTTTCCGCAAGTATGTCTCGGATGAGGCGATCACGGATATACGGAAAGAGGTGTTTCTGGAAGATGTGGCGCGCCGTGGCGTGTCGAAGGCGTTTGCATCGATCGAGCCGCCGGATGGCCAGTACCGGGCGCTTCTCGAAGCGAGAAAGCTCTATGTGGCGGCGCGTGACAGCGGCGGCTGGCCTAAGATCGAAGCGCCTTCAAAGGTCGACGAGGCAAAAGTCGGCAAATCGTATGCGTATGTGCCGTCGCTGAGGAAACGCCTTCAGGCAGAGGGGTATAACATTTCGGATGTCGAGAGCGACGTGATGGATCAGCCGCTTGTGGATGCGGTGTTGCTCTATCGCGACGTGCACCAGCTGTCGCCGAAGAAGGTGATTGACAGCGTGCTGTTTAAAAACATGGCGGTGCCGCCTGAGACGCGCTTGGAGACGATTGACCTGACGCTTCAGAGATATCGCGAGGCGGCGATTGGCTCGCTGAACTACTATGTGAAGGTGAATGTGCCCGATTTTCATGTCGAGGTCTGGAAGGACGGGGAGCGTCAGGCACGGCATCGCATCGTGGTGGGGAACGACAAGCTGCAGCTCGATCCGGTGACGAAGAAGCCGGTTCCGGATCCCGAAACGCTTTATCCGCTTCATCCGAATCGGACGCCGCTTCAGACATCAAAGATCAACGAGGTCATTTATCAGCCGTACTGGAACGTGCCGGCTCGCATACGTATCGAGGAGCTTGAGCCGAAGCTGGCAGAGAACCCGAACTATTACGCGGAGCACAATTACGAGGAAGTGAACGTGGGTGATCCGAAGCTGTATTATGTGCGAGAGCTTCCGAACCCGAAGAACAGCCTGGGCAAGGTAAAGCTGATGTTTCCGAACCCGCACAACACGTATCTTCACGACACGCCGGCGAAAGCCGTGTTCAGCCAGCCGCTTCGCGCGATGAGTCACGGCTGCATGCGCGTTCAGAATCCGCTGGATCTTGCCGAGCTGATCCTGAAGAATGACGGCCAGTGGAACAAGAGCTATGTGGACGGCATACTGAGAGCCGATCCTGCGGAGCAGGTGACGATCGAGCTGAAGCACCCGGTGGATGTGGACGTGGTGTATTTCAATGCGCGCGTGGACGATTCCGGGGTCGTGGCATTTTTGAGCGATGTGTATCAGTACGACGCAGTGAGGCTTGGGAAGGTCGAGCTGAAGAGGCTGCCGCGACCGAAGGACTGGCCGAAGAAGTGAGCGTGTGCCGGCGTATGCGGAGCATAGCCGGCACGGAGCGCCGTATCGCGGATGCGATAGGCGCGTTCAAAGCCGAATCGCGTGAGCGAGAGGCGATAGATAAAAAAACCGCACTTGTCAATAGTCGGCGATATGATGTACAAGGATTGCGGTTGTTTTGACCTGAACGAGGAGAGAGATTCATGTCTGAGATCATAAGAGCCATAGCCGATGTATTGCCGCCTGCGGATATCCCGCAGGAGCCGAACTGGATGCTGATCTGCATTATCCTGGGCATCATGGGCATCTTGGCGATCATATTCATGATGCCGTCCAAATCGGAGCCGATGCTCGACGAGGAGGATGAATCGGACAAATCTCTGACCGGTGAGAAGCGCGAGGCGCTGCCGTCTGAGGGTCAGGTCGAGGAGAAGAAAGAGAAGCTGTCGCTTGCGGAGATCAAGAAAGAGAAGCGAGCGGCGGTGAGCGAAGATATGTCGAAAGAGGAGCTTCGCGAGCTTCGTCGTGAGCGGCGTGCGGCGACGCAGACGGAAAAGGCAGTGTCAGGTCGTGCGTCGGAGGAGACGGCGAAGGCGGCATCTGAGCCCGTGAAGGCAGAAGCGGCGAAGGCGGCGGACGAGTCCGATGCGCCTGAGCGCGCATCACGGCCAGAGACGGCGGCGGCAGAGCCTGAAAAATCGGAGCATTCGGAAGCGGAAGAGGCCCTGAAGGCGGCCGAAGAGGCAGCCCGTGTGGCGGCCGAAGAGGCTGAGGCGGCGGCCAAGGCGCTGGAGGAAGCGGAGCAGGCGGCCCGCGAGGCGATGAGCATCAATGCCGCCAAGTCCGTGCGCATTCTGGCCATGAATCCGCAGACGGGCGAAATTCTGGCGATGGTCA
>JAFZFY010000081.1 GCA_017555665.1 Pseudomonadota bacterium
CCGCATGGCTGCTCTGAGCAACCGCCCGTTGAGATGATTCCATATAAATGTCGTAAACTTGATCCCACGCTCTGGTTCATAGAGCGGCACCATCTCCATGACATAGATCCACCCCAGCGATACCAGATCTTTCTGTCGCTCTTTTTTGAGACTGCTCCCAGCCACTCGACTGCAGACAGCTTCTATCAGCTTCTGGATCACTTCGTATTCCGTATGACAGTGTTCGAAAATATCTTCTCTCATAACCATCTCCAGTCGTTGGGACGCATCGGTCTTCTATTATAGATATATGGCAATTTTTAAAATTTGATCCAAAAATTTAAATAAAATTGCAACGCGCCATCCTGCCTATTCAGACAATTCATTACCGTTCAGCCCATAGGCGCTTTCTGAATGAATGGTAGGATTTCAGCAGTAAGCATTAAATGGTCGTAAGCCATGCAAGGGCTTTTACCTTTAATACGAGCGAAGAATCTTGAATCACAAAAGATTTGAAGGCGGCTGAGTGCAACAAAAAAAGCCGGCTAAAAGCCGGCTCTGGTTTTATATATAATGCATATTAATATCTGCGAAGTTCATGACGCAGACGCTCAATTTCAAGATTATTGTCATTGATACGCCGCTCAATGCGAACAACATCGCCGCGCTCGCGCACACACCGTTTATGCAACGGCCCTGGCAGTGTCATGCACATATTGAAATTCTCATCTGCGACCTGAATGGCCACGATTCTGTCATGCTCAAGGCGCATATTCTCTGCGTTCAGCTCATCGATACGCATTTCGATCTCATGCCGGCGAACCATAGGCGGCGGAGGCACTGGGGCGGCATGATGCGGCGGAGGCACTGGGGCGGCATGATGCGGCGGAGGCACTGGGGCGGCATGATGCGGCGGAGGCACTGGGGCGGCATGATGCGGCGCAGGTGCAGGACCAGGACCGGGATGATGCGGCGCAGGTGCAGGACCGGCATGATGGCCGGGACCAGCTTTGTGATGACCGGGCTCGGCACGACGATCACCACAAAATGCACGGCACTGCGGCTTCTCACAATGCACGGAACCATTATGTCCGCGACACTCAGGCGGAACGCCCTGGGCAGATGCCGTCAATGGAAGGATAAAAAAGAATATTGCAAAACAAACCAACCAAATGTTTGAACGTCTCATTTTTTCCCCTTTCTGAAGTTCTCATATCGTCCAATCGGATGCCCATGCATCGAAGCTGATAATTCATCCAATTACCGTGCCAATTCTGTCAATTCTTAACAGATAACGCCAAGCCGCTTCCATCCGCTTTCAGTCCGACCAAAACAGTGCCGCCATTCTTTGCTTCACCGAACAATATCTCATCCGCAAGCGGCAACGAGATTTCATGCTGAATCAGACGCGCCATCGGACGCGCACCGAATTTTTGGTCATAACCGTGCTTTGCAAGCCAAGATTTCGCTTCATCCGTGAGCTGCAGATGAATTTTTTTCTCGCTCAGCTGCGTCTCCAGTTCGGAAACCATGCGATCCACGATGCTCTTCATGTGTTCAGAATTGAGCGCATTGAACATCACGATCTCATCCAGGCGGTTTCTGAATTCAGGAGAGAATGTTTTTTCAATATCTTTCATGCCCTGGGAGGGATCGATCTCGGCACCGAAACCGATGCGAACTTTGGACATTTCCTCACTGCCTGCGTTAGAAGTCATGATCAGGATAACATTCCTGAAATCGGCACTTTTCCCTGTATTATCAGTTAATTTTGCCACATCCATGACCTGAAGCAGGAGATCATAGATGCTTGAGTGTGCTTTTTCGATCTCATCGAGCAGAAGCACACAGTTGGGTTTTGAGCGAATTGCCTCGGTCAGAAGACCGCCCCGATCGTAGCCAACATAACCGGGCGCAGATCCAATAAACTTTGAAACCGTGTATTCTTCGCGATACTCGCTCATATCGAAACGCACAAAGGGCAAATTCAATACTTTGGCAAGCTGTTTGGCGACTTCAGTCTTGCCCACACCAGTCGGGCCAGTAAAGAGAAGATTTGCCACGGGCTTGTCCGGCATCCGGATGCCGGCACGAGAGAGCTTGACCAGACGGACGACCGCCTCGATCGCCTTATCCTGCCCAAAGACGACCGATTTCAAGCTGCTCTCGGCTGTTTTCAGCACAGACGACTCATCTTTAGAAACATGCAAGTCCGGGATGCGTGCAATATTTGAAACAACCGTCTCTATCTGTTGCACATCTATCGTCTTGAGCTGATCGCACAAAGGCTTCATGCGATTCGCGGCCCCCGCTTCATCGATGACATCGATCGCCTTATCGGGAAAACGCCTTTCAGGCAAATATCGTCCCGTAAGTTTGACCGCTTCTTCCAAGGCTGCTTTTGTGTAAGACACACTATGAAACTTTTCATAATGCGTCACAAGCCCTTGCAGGATCAAACACGTCGTCTCGGCACTAGGCTCGTCAATATCAAGTTTATGGAATCTGCGCAGCAAGGCAGAATCTGAAGAAAGCGTCTGCCTGAAATCTTCATATGTCGTCGTTCCAATCAGCTTGAGACTGCCCTTTGCCAGCTCCGGCTTCAGCAAAGCAAGTATTTCCTGAGCGCCCGTCGCCTTTTCCGAGCCTGCCGCAGAATGAAGCTCATCAATAAACAGAATGGCTTTTTTCTGCTTCTTGACAAACTTTATAATCGATTTGAGACGGGATTCCATTTCGCCTCTGAATTTGGTTCCAGCCATCAGCGAAGGAATATCAATGGAATAAATTTCAGTATCAAGCAGATCTTTGGGGACTTTTCGTGAGGCAATCCGTCTGGCAAGCCCCTCGACAATCGCGGTCTTGCCCACCCCAGCCTCGCCAACAATCAACACATTACATTTTGTGCGGCGCATCAATGCCTGGCAACATATATCAATTTCCCTGTCACGCCCAACAACCGGATCGATCTTCTGCGCCTTTGCAAGCCTGACCAGGCGAGACATATAATCTTTCATGCGCAAAAAAGAACCGCCTCTGTTCCCATGATCATATTCAGTTTCATCCACATCCTCATCATCGTAAGCCTCATCATCGTCTTCATCGTCTTCATCGTCTTCATCGAGTTCAATGGGATCATCCGCATCTTCATTTTCATCCACACCATCCGAATGCTCGGAAGCCCAGCGCATGAAATCGATCTGTTTGACCCCAATCGCCTTAAAGACGGCCGCCGGAAACGAATCTTTTTGTCCTGCCATAAATATAATAAAGTCGATCGCTCTCGGAAACTCACGGCCTGAACTCAGTGCGTGCACGACGACTTGCGATATCGTATCATTCAACCCATCCGTCGGCTCGCCC
>JAFZFY010000082.1 GCA_017555665.1 Pseudomonadota bacterium
CTCCGTGCCGGGGTCGGGCTCCGTGCCGGGGTCGGGCTCCGTGCCGGGGTCGGGCTCCGTGCCGGGGTCGGTTGGCCTCAAGTGACATGAAAACACATTGAGCGTTGCAACCGCCTTCTTGAATTTCTCACACGCGGTGATCAACGACTTGCCATCTTTATCATAAGCCACAGACTCGCCTTGAAGCTCTGCGCTCAAAAAAGCCTTTATGGGATGCTCAAAAGCCTCACCCATAGAGCCGTATGCTTCCAGATCGTATTCATAGATTTCGGCATACGTTCTGACCACAAAATGCTTGCCATCAGGCGCAAAATCAGCCCCCGTGACGGCATTAAACATCGGCTCCAATATGCCGAGCACGCTGCTAAACTCATACGAAGCGAGTTTTTCAGGCTTGCCCTCGCTATTGCCATCTACCGGCACACCGCGTTTGAGATGATAAAGCGACTGTTCCCCACCTTCTGACTGTTTGGAAACAAAGTAGATCTCGCCAGTTTTAGGCTCGACCATCACGCTCTCGCAGTCCGGATTGGCATAATTCTGAACAGGTGCCTGAGATGCCGGAAACTTTACCGAGATCGTCTCAATGACAGAAAGCTCGCCTGTCTCTGTCGAAACCTCCTTGAGTTCGCTCAGATCAGGCTCCACGATCAGCAGAATCCGCTTATCTGTGCGCTTAAACAGGTTGTCTCCCATGTCCGAAATATAGATGCATGAACGCGCATCCGATGCCGAACACGGCCCGATCGCGATATCTTCCCAATCGATATTACTGACATCTTTGACCGTAAACGTCTGGTAAACTTTCCCGGTGCGATCGATCACATACAGCTCAGACGTATTTCCTGAATCCGTATGCGCCCACAGAAACTGCCCATTCGTTCGGCTCACGGCCAAACCGCTCACTTCATCGAGCAAAGGCGACGGCAGTTCATGAGACTCTGTATTTTCAAACCCATCACAGGGCAGCTCGGCAAAAGCGACCGAGGGCAGAGCAGCCAAGAGCCAAAACGCCGTACAAATGCCTATATTTCTTCTCATGCTTCTCCGTACAGTCAAAGACTGCTCCAAATCCAGAAAGCGCCTCAAACACATCCATGAAAGAACAAGCCTGTGAAAAGCGACGTTTTCACAGGCTTGCTCTTGCCTAATCAAGAAGAATAGCAGATTTCAGGAAATCAATCCAGAGCCCAGTCTCCCGGATGAACGAGCGTGAGTTCAGGAGGATCCGCATCGATAATCGTGCGTTTGTCGAAGCAAACCCCCGCGACGACCCCATCCGATGCGCGAGGCATCGTCTTCACACAGCGCGTCTGCGACTCACCCTGAACAAGCGGGTCAAAGACGTTATACCCGTGACAGTCCGAATCCTTTTTGCATCCCTGGAAACACACGCGGACATCGAGCTTGGCTTTGCGGCCGAGTGTCTGAATCGAGATGTTCATGAGGAAATCGACAAGAACGCTCTGAACACCGCCGATCACGGGGCATTCCGTAAACTTCTCAGGCTCGTATGTGCCAAATCTAGCGAATCCGCAAATCGTCTTGTTATTGGCCTCGATCGCGCTCTCCGGCGTGCATCCCTCCTTATCGAAGCTCGTACACTCGTCACTGGGCGTGCATTTGCTCATCGACAGCGCACAGGTGCCATTCGGGAAATAGATCGCCGGCTTGATGTTCGCCACATCGGAACTGCGATAACAGGAACGCACCGCGCCGTGATATTCTTCCGGAACATTATCACACCCGAACAGCATGCCTGCCACATTCGCGGTATCCTTGCCATTGGCATCTTTCACAAAGCCCGACTGAAGCTCAGGACGCTCATAGCCGGCATAATTGCACTGCTTGCCGTAGCAAAAACACGAATTACCGATGTTCTGCTCTTCGACTGGCTGCTCGATAAAAGAGTCATCCACGAAATAATTACCGATCTTGCAAAGACTGGCCAGATAATTGGTAATCTCCCGCTTATCCGACTTTGTCCAATTCGTTTCCTTGTTGGAAGTGCGGCATGTCGAGACAAACCCCGGCTTCGCGTTGCCGCCGCCAGGGGCGTTCGCCCCGCCTGAATCATCATCCTGCGTGACAGATGGCTTTTTGACCGCCGAACTCGCCATTCCAGATGTTTCAGATGCAGCCGGAGCATTGGCACGGATATTATAGGAACTCGAATCGCCATATTCTGATGCATCATAGCAGCCTGTCATCAACATACCGGCCAATGACAGTGCCGAGCAAAACCAGAAACCTCGATTGATTTGAAAAGACATAATCTCTCCGAAAGTACACACGTCAAACGGAAGCCGTTTTTTCGGCTCAAAACTGCGCCTTAAACGTATCCCCGCTAAAGTTATTCACCAAATTTCAGAGAAAATTCCCGAAGTTCCCCGTCCCACGAGAGTTCAGAACCATTATCGATTGCCAGCTGTCTAGCGGTGGAGAGCCCGAGACCAGTACCCGTTTTCTTGGTCGTAAAGAAAGGCTCAAACGCATGATGCGCATCTACCTCGGAAAGCCCCGGCCCGGAATCCGAGAAAAACAGCGCTGGCGGCTCCATCACCCCGCGCACACGGACCGAGCCTTTTCCCGAAACCGCCTCGCTCGAATTCCGCCACAGCGTCATCACGATCTGGCGCAGCGAATTGCCGTCATACAGAACAACCATATCCTCCGGCACGGTGCACTCAAACGCCATATCGGCGTTTTTCTCATCCTTCGAAAACAGCTGCCACTGCCCGTCCAGCAGATCGCGGACACGCACGGATTCAGGCGACAGCTTAGGCCGCCTTGAAAAGACCAGGATATCGTTCAGCAGGCTGTTCAGACGATCGATCTCGCAGCCCATCATCTCCATGATCTGAAGCTGTGACGCATCCTTGATCTCGCTCTGAAGCATCTCGTTGCAGCCGCTGATACAGGTCAGCGGATTCCGGATCTCATGCGCGATCTTCGCAGAAAACTCGCCGAGAAGCTCCAGCCTCTGCCGTTTGTTCTTCTCGATCTGGGCGAGCATTTCCATGGTGATATTGCTGACCTGATAACCGCGAAGCAGTTCAGACTCGTTGGATATCTCCAGCGGCAATTCAAACTCCGACACGCGGTAATAGCTGCCATCACGCTCGCAGACCCACGAGGTCGACGTCCCCTCACCGCTTTCGGACGCATCGGCAGATGCCAGAATTTCCGACATATCCCGCAACGCGTGCCCTTCAGAGCCTTCTCCATCCGAAGCCAGATCACGCCCAAACACCTTCTCTGCCATCGGGTTTGCATAGAGAATCCGGCAGGTTTCCGGATTCTGAATGATCACACCGACCGGCATCGTATTCAGGATATGCTCGTAAATGCCGCGCAGATGCCTGAAAGTCAGGGCGTTATCCAGAATCACTTTCTGCGCATTGGCATACTGATAAGCCAGCTGCCCTGTCAGCACGCCCACGGCAAAAGCAGCCAGCGCGATCGCCAAAAAACGAGACATGCCGGCGTGGACATCCCCCGACGAGGCATAAAAAATCGCGGCCATATCCTCAGGCAAATGCCCGAGCCACAGCGGTAATGACAGATACACGCCCAGCAACACGATTGAAACGATCGAAGCCCCGACGATGCCGCCCTTTCGCTGAAGCGTAATCCCGCCATAGAGCGGAATGATCAAGAACAAGTACGAAAATGGGCTACCCTGATATCCGGTAAAAACGACGATAAACGCCGCCAGAAGCACATCATGCGCCATACCGATATAGGTCACGGTCCGGATCAGGCGGTTTTTCAAAAGCGCTACACAGCAAAGCGCCGTAAAGACAAATATCTCAGTCGTGCTCACGAGAAGCAGCGTGAGCGTCGAGGCAAAGTTCTCGGGACGCCCGATATAGTACCACAGCAAGCTGTATATCAATACGAGCACGCCGTACAGGCACCGCACGCCCGTGATAAATTTCAGAGACGTATGATGCCGGCTGTCGAGAAGCCTGTCTTCCGTCCCAAGCCTCAAGATCGCCGAAAGCCGCCGTTCCCCCTGATTCTCATCCTTCATGAACGCATCCTGAACTTTAAAAAGCTGTGATCTCGCTTATCCCGTCCACACCCGTCATATCGCGACAAAATAAAAAAAGAGGCCTCCAGACGAGGCCCCCAAAACGTATCTCTGACCTGATCAGAACATCGGCTCATCCCCGCTGAGCTGTCTCAGCGTGACCGCGAGCGCGTCGTCTATCGCCATCATCAGATCGTAATTGTCGTTCATCTTTGCCAGGCTCTGAGCACGCTCGAAATACTCACGAGCCAGCTCGTAATGCTTCATATTCAGAAGCGCGTAGCCGACTTCATACTGGACTACGCCGTCGCGCTGCGCCAAGAAACCGCCGGAACGGTCGCCCTTAAACGCCTCGATATCCTGATTAAAACGCCACTTGATGACCTTGTCGATCGCCTCCTTGCCCTTCTCGTTATCGCCCATGTCGTAATAGATGAGCCCGCGCACACGCATGGCGGCAAACGCCTCTTGCGGATAAGTCTTTTCAAACTTATCGAGCATCTTGAATGCCTGATCATACTCTTTTGTCTCGGTATAATCGCGGACAAGTTCGAGATAGATATCTTCCAAACACAGCTCCGGCGGCGCTTTGCGAAGCTTGATAATGCTGTTGGCAATCTCACGGAACATCTCATGAAGCCCGTGCCGAATGCATGCCAGACCGACCATCCAGCGCTTCATCGCGGACAAGTTCTTCCACGAATAATTCTCGATCTCGGCTTTGTCCGCATTCTTCAAAGCAGAGAACCGATTCAGCTCCGAATCCGGCAGCGTCGACCAGTCGTATGTCGGCTTGAATCCGATCTCTTCTTCGATCACGATAGCCGAAAGGGCACGCTGAGCATCGTCCTCTTCGAGCTTGCGCATCATCGCGATGTCGCTCTCGTCCTCCGCAAATACATCCTCAGACTCGCCTTCCTCGCTCTCCTCTTCTTCGTCAAGCGCCTCCTCCTCCGGAACGGATGGCTCGCTGTCCTGCTGAAAATCCAGATAATTATCGCTGTCCTGATGTTTTTTCTTGCCCATGGCGGTCGATCACCTTGTCGAATTTAAAAAAAATAGCGCCTAGTTAAAGGCGCAATATCGAGTCGAATATTCTAGTCGAAACCTCCCCGGATAGTCAAAACATTTTAAACCACCACAGTTTTTTCGGCTGCCAGAAAAAAATGCCGGTCGTATTGCGCAAGCAATAGACCGGCAGATCAGGCGCCGTATGCCGTCAGGCATAGGCGCCACCCCAAAACGGATAAGCAGAATCAGTTGATCATGACCTTGCATTTGGCCGTGCAGCTGGACCCGTCAACGCCATTCTGATCGCCGGCATCGCACTCTTCCACGGCATCCTTGATACCGTCGCCGCAGTACGAATTCAGCGAGCATGTCTTCGAGCAGCCGCCATAAACGTTGTCCATGTTGGCCACGCCGTTGTCGCATGCCTCATCGCCATTCTTGACCCCGTCGCCGCAATAGGACGCCCGTGTGCAGTCGTCATTACAGCCGCCGTAACCGCCCAAATTCTGCGCCGTGCCGTCGTCGCATTCCTCCGCGCTATCCTTGATGCCGTCGCCGCAATACGAATTCAGCGAGCATGTCGCCGAACAGCCGCCATAAAGGCCGTCCATATTCGCCACGCCGTTGTCGCATGCTTCGGAACCGTTCAAGATACCGTCACCGCAATACGGCGCGTGGGTGCAGTCGGCATTGCAGCCGCCGTAAGCCCCCGTATTCTTCGCCGTGCCGTCGTCACATGCCTCGTAACCGTTCAAGATACCATCACCACAGCTCGGCCCTTTCCTGCACTTTGTCGTGCATCCGTTATAGGCGCTGTCGTTGTTCAGATCGCCGTCATCGCAAGTCTCCCCCTCTTCAGTCTGGATCTTGCCGTCACCGCAGTAAGGCAGCTCATACGTGCAGTCGAGGCTGCATCCGGGCTTGCCGTCCGCACCGTATTTGCCGTTGTCCTTGCCCAGATCGCACACTTCTCCGAGGCTTTCGGTCACATAGCCGTCGCCGCACCTGGGCTTCTGGCAGTTCGGCATACATGCGCTGTCAACGCCGTTCTCTTTGCCAAGGTCGCACGTCTCGTCATTCTTCGGATCCACAATGCCGTCACCGCAATACGACACCTTGCATGTCGCCAGGCATTTGTCGCCCAGTTTCTGTGCCGCAGACGAGAACTTGCAGTCCTTCAGATTGGCCTTGTCTGTACAGTCGCAGTCCTCCCAATCGTTCAGCGCGCCGTTGTGACACGTGTTGTTCTGGCAGCTCTTGTCACAGCCGTGCGCCTTGATATCCGAATGATACGTGCAACCGGTGACCGCCCCGCTCTCGCAAAGATGCCCGTAGTCGCACACCTCGCTGCCTTCGACCTTGCCGTTACCGCATTTGGGAACGATCTTGCAGTTCACGCATCCCATCATCTCGGCCGTCGCGCCGGTCACGATGCCCTTGTTGTCGCACTGCTCGCTGCCTGCCACGATGCCGTCACCGCAGACCGATGCACACGACGACTTGCCGGTATTCAGGAAGCCGTCGAGCGTCAGCTGATACGTCGACCCGGAATCGCAACGCTCCGCCTGGAAGAAGTGCAGCTCGTAGATGCCGTTTTCAAAAATATCGTAACGCGTATCACACTTGATGCCGAGATTTTCACCATCCAGCGAGCACACATTATTCGAAAGCGTTCCCGAACTCGTGTTGCCGGACTGCATGCCGCCGAGATCCACAAACAGCGTGCGGTTGATGAACGCCCATACGTCGTCATCCCCCTTGAATGTCAGCGTCTCGCCGCCTTTATACTGGAAATACGTGTGAAGCTCAGACGTGAAATTGCCGTATTTATAGCTCGTACCATTCGCCGTTTCGGTCGAGGCATATCCTTTGCCCTGAAGCGGATACCAGCCGGTGACATTGACGCTGTACTTGTCCTTATCGCTGCTATCCTGCTTGAGCGTGAGCTTCTCGTCGATCTTGAGGTTGAGCCCCGGCGTATATCTGTACCAGTAGTAATGTGTCCCCTTGCATGTCACGTGCGTATCGATCTTTGTACCCGTGCTGCGGATCGTGCAATTCTTCGAGTTCCAGTCGGAGACGAGCACGGGCTTGCCATCCGCATCCAGATGTTCCTCGACCATCCCGCCGCATCCTGAGCCGCCGTAAGAGCAGCCGAAATCGGGGAATCCGTAACGCGTCGCCCCGCTGACGGCACCTGTCAGCTTCGTCCTGCCTTCGCACGTGCTGTCCTGTGCCGTGATCTTGCTGATCCAATCCGTCGTCATCCAGCCGCCCAGCGATGCCTCGTTAGACGCATTGAACGAAGCCGGCGCTGCGTTTTTCGTCGTCGACGGACGGGCGCGGAAATCGTAATACGAGATATTCAGGTCGATCGAACTCGCATTGGAAAGCGCCGAAAAATCCGTGCACGTGAAGCCGGTTTCGATCTTGCACTGCGCGGAACACCCGTCTCCCGATATCAGGTTGCCGTCATCACATTCCTCGACCGGCTTGCCCTTCGCATCCTTGATCATCCAGAGCGTGATGCCGTCGCCGCATTTCGGCGAGTAGCTCACGATGCCGTTATCGTCCACATATTCGTCGAACATGACTTCGCGCTTGCAGCTCGGCGAACAGCCGTCGTTGGGCAGCTTGTTGCCGTCATCACATTCCTCGCCGGCATCGAGTATGCCGTCACGGCATTTGCCCTTGACGCAGTTCTTTCCGTTCGCATCGCAATGATAGCCCGTCGAGATCCTGCAGTCCGCGCCGCACCCATTCTTGCCGTTCTGTCCAGAGCCGAGGTCGCATGTCTCATAGGACGTATAGCCGGCAGTCGGCGTGATCTTGCCGTCCCCGCATGTCACGGCCTTGCATTTGCCGCCTTTGCCGTTCGCCGTCGGGCATTCATAGCCCGCCTCGATCTTGCACGCGGCTGAACAGCCGTCACTGTTCGTCTTGTTGCCATCGTCACATTCCTCGCCATGCTGCACCTTTCCGTCCCCGCATGTCCCCGAGGCGCAAGGCACACCAGGCGTGCCGCAGTAGAACCCGACTTCGCGCTTACAGCGCGCGGAACAGCCGTCGCCGTCGAAGATGTTACCGTCGTCACATTCCTCGCCATACGCCTTGTAGCCATCCCCGCAAGCCTTGGAAACACAGCGCTGCCCGACTGTCGGGCAGAGATAACCCGGATCAATCTTGCCCTGTGTGCAGCCATCGCCATCGACTTTGTTGCCGTCATCGCACTGCTCAAAGCTGCTGTTCACGGCACTGTCACCGTAGAGATCCGCAACCGGACGGCAGCGGACATCATCCGAACAACAGGCGGTCTTATCGCCGCCCGCACATTTGGGGCATGCCGGGGAGCCGCCAAGACACATATAGCCTGACTTCGGCTTACAGTGCGTGCAGCCGCCCTTGCTCTGCGGCATGTTGTCATCGCAGATCTCGCCTGTATCAAGCTTGCCGTTGCCACAGGGAATCTCAGTACAGCCCTTGCTGTCACACTCCCAGCCCTTGTTGATGGCCGAACAGTTCGCGGCACAGCCCTTGTCACCGCCGGGCAAGCCGATATCGCACTTCTCCTTGCCATTCAAAATGCCGTCGCCACAATAGGCTGCGCGCGTGCAGTCGGGCTGACAGCCGCCGTAATTGCCATACCCGCCGAGCGGCAAGCCGTTGCTGTCAATCAACAGCGCGCGCCCATTGGAATCCAGAATGCCGTCATCGCAGGCTTCGCCATGCGCTTCATCCACGATGCCGTCCCCACAGATCGACGAATACCGGCAATCCACGGTGCAGCCGTTGTAATCGACGGTGCCATTCGCCGCCCCCTTGTCGCAGACTTCAAAGGCCTCCCTGACCCCATCGCCGCAATACGCGGCTTTCTGGCACATCGCCGTGCAGCCGCCATAAGTGCCGTAACCGCCAATCGGCTCGTTGTGCGCATCGACGAGCAACGGCTTGCCATCCGCATCCATCGTGCCTTCATCGCAGGCTTCCCCGTGTGTTTCGTCCACAATGCCATCGCCGCATATCGCGGTGTACTTGCACTCAGTCGTGCAGCTCCCATACTCTGCCGTGCCGTTCTCGTCGCCTTTATCGCAGATCTCGCTGCCTTCCTTGATGCCGTCCCCACATCGCGATGCCAGCGTGCAGTCGGCGTTGCACTTGCCGTATTCGCCTGTGCCGCCATAAGGCACGCCGTTTTCGTCCACATAAATCAATTCGCCGTTCTCGTCATATCCGCCGTCATCGCACTGTTCGTCACCCGTCACGATACCGTCACCGCAGAACGGCGTGAATTTGCAGCTGTAACAGTTCGGTTCCGAACGGCTCAAGTTCCAGCCGTAACTCGGCGATGCGGAATCCCGTGATTCTTCACCATAGTCACAGACCTCATTCAGCGCATTCTGAACGACCGCATCGCCACATTCGAGGCGCATGCAGAACGTCGCGTTGCCGAGATTCTCGCATTCCCAGCCCTCTTCGATCTGCATGCAGTCAGCCGAGCACCCGTCGCCATCCTCCGTGTTGCTGTCGTCGCAGACCTCGTTGCCCGCGATATACCAGTCGCCGCATTCCGTATGGCAGTTCGTGCCGTTCGCATCACAATAAAAGCCTTTCTCCACCTGGCACTCGTTCGAACACCCATCCCCCAGATCGAGATTTCCGTCATCGCATTTTCCATGCTCATCGAGCACGCCATTGCCGCACGGGTTATCCGGCTTGTCAAGCACACACGGCACGCCGGCTTCCGGACAGATATAGCCGACTTCCACGATCAGGCAGTCGGCACGGCAGCCGTCCCCCGACAACAGGTTGCCGTCATCACACGCCTCTCCTTTGTTCAGTTTCCCGTCACCGCATTCCCCGACCTCTTCAGGCTCCTGGCTTCCCTTCTGGGTGCACTTCTCCCCCGGCGTCTTGCATTCCCAGCCTTTCTCGACCGCCAAGCAGTTCTCCATGCAGCCGTCGCCGCTCACCAGATTGCCGTCATCACAAGCTTCGCCGACATCCAGGCTGCCATTACCGCATGTATCCGGCGCCTCGACAGGGCTGCACGAATCCCCTTCGCACGTATAGCCGGACTCGATTTCACAAGCCGCAGAACAGCCGTCGCCGTCTGCCGTATTGCCATCATCACAAGCCTCACCGTCCTCTACCACGCCGTTGCCACAAGCCACGTCCACCGAAGGTTCACCGGGTGACTCCATGGTTCCCCCTTCGCATCCCGAAAACCCACATGCACACAGCAAACAGGCCACGCTTAACAAATATCGCGTTCTCATATCTTTTCTCCTTATCACGGCAAGCACCGATGATCCGCACCACTGCATGCACGACCGTCCAACCGATACAGCGCATACACATCCAGACTAGCAGACTTACAGTGAAAATAGTAAACAACTTCATCCATACAATGCAAAAATGCTCGCCGCGCCCGCGCGCATTCCTGTGGACTAAAAACACCTGTTTATGCCATTTTTATGATGGACGCGGGCTATTCTCCGATACGCCCGCGATGCGCCGGCCTATCGCGTGTCACGCGATACGTCCGGCAACTCCACGCATTTCCCCCGAATCACGGTGCGATATCGCACATTCCCATCGACTCATGGCCATCCTTCATCTCGTCAGGCAAAACATCCTTCGCAATAAAAAGACGCTCCTCGTGTCCTCTATTGGACTTATCATCGGCATCGCGTCGCTGGTATTTTTCATCGCCCTTGGCAACGGTGTCAAACGCGTCGTCCTCGAAGAAATGTTTGCCATCCGACAGATCGAAGTCGTCCCCCGTACATACGATTTCGGCTTCACGAAGTTTTCGATCCTCAAGCTCGACGAACGCGCGATCGACAAGCTTTCCAGGCTCCCCGAAGTGGATGACATCTATCCCAAGATGAAATGGACATTTCCCGCATGGGCAACAGGCGGCAAAGAAGTCCTAGGCAAAAACTTCAGGGCGGAAGTCATTGCGGATGGCATCGCGCCGCATCTCGCGGATGACCTGGCGCATCCTGAACGATTCCGGGACTGGGATAGCGAAATCTCCTGCAAGGGCACAGGCATCGGCACGGAAGCCGGATGTCCGCCGGCACAGCGGTGTATCGGCAACTACTGCCAGAAATTGAGCTGCAATCCGGATGCAACACAGCTCGAATGCCCTGCCCCGACATACTGCACACGGGACACGCATACCTGCGACATGCCGATCCCGATCATCGTCAACCCCTCACTTCTCAATGTCTACAATTCAGGGCTTACGACCGCCCTGTCGAGCGGCACAGGCGTCAGGCTCCCCAAGCTGACCGCAGAAGCACTCACCGGCTTCATCTTTGATGTCGAGCTTGGCAACTCATATCTCGGCGAAGCCGCCCAGAACGACCCGATACAGCGAAAGATGCAATGCGTCGGCCTTTCCGCCAAGGCGATCCCCGTCGGGTTCACCATGCCGCTATCATACGTTCAGCGATTCAACGCCTACTTTAGTGGCGACAAGCAGAGCCGCACCTATCATTCGATCGTACTCGAAGCGCATTCCAACAGCGCCGTTGCAAGGATCTCAGAACGCGTGCGCGCACTCGGCTTCGAGCTCGACGACACCCATGCCCAGGCAGACCGCATCGGCCTCATGATCACGGTTCTCACCCTGCTCTTCTCGCTGATCAGCCTCCTCATCGTCTCGATATCCGCAATCAACATCGCTCAGACGTTCTTCATGATGATTGCCGAAAGACGCCAAGAACTCGGCATTTTCCGCGCGCTCGGCGCCACACGGACGCATATCGCGCAAATGATACTGCTCGAAGGCTCCTTTGTCGGCCTTACAGGCGCACTCTGCGGCATTTTGCTCGCCTATATCTCCATCCTGATCGCCGATGCCGGCATTCGGCAACACCTGCCTGACATGATGATCCAGGGCGCATCCTTTTTCGACCTTTCACCACAGCTCATTCTGGCAGCCATTGTCTGCGGGATCGGCTTCTGTCTGTTGGGCTGCGCACGCCCAGCCTGGCGCGCAGCACATATCGATCCCGTCAAAGCATGCCGTGGCGAATAGCGTTTCCCCCTGGCACGCCACCGTCTCCACGCCCTCCCAAACACCGCGCGTCTTTGGGCTGCAATAATCTCACATCCCTTCAAGGCACCTTTCCTGTGCCGCTAACCGTGGCCTGCAGCCTACAGACTGTCCCCCCCCCTACTTCAGAACAGTCTATGGACTAAACTGTACCTCAGATAGCCCTCGGAAACATTCGTGACATTGACATTAAATTAATGTGGTTCTATGTAGGCGCGCGAGACATCCCATGCAGGGATGACGGAGATACGATATGCCCGATCAGACTAAGGCAAACAACTACCTTCAAGGCCCGATCATCAGAACCATGCTGGCAACCGGCATCGCAATGATTCCGGCGACCTTGGCCATGTCCCTTTTCAACATCGTGGACACATATTTCGTCAGCAGGCTGGGCGTGTCCGCGCTCGCAGCCATGGGATTCTGCTTCCCGATCGTCAGTATCATCAGCTGCATCTATCACAGCATATCGACAGCCGTCATGACGCTTCTCAGCCATGCAATCGGCCGAGAGGATGAACGAGATGCCTCGACGATCGTCCTTCACGGCATCATTTTCATGTTGCTCAGTGCGATCCTGATCGGCATCGCGGGCTCGCTCGTATTCCGCCCCCTCTGTGCGATGTGGGTCACAACGCCAGAGGTACTCGACTATGTATGCCAGTTCATGATCGTCTGGCTGCTGGGTAGCTTTACGATCTCACTCGGCATGTGCACCAACAAGCTCGTGCTTGCGCTGGGCTATCCACGCGCCTCTGCCCTATGGATGATTGCCGCACTCGTGCTCAACGCCATCCTCGAACCGATATTTATCTTCGGCATCGGCCCAGTGCCGCGCCTCGAAATGTACGGTGCCGCGATCGCCACCGTAATCGCCCAGAGCATCACCCCGATCGGCTGCCTTTACATTCTGCACAAACGCCTGCACATCTTTAACCGGGACGCGCTCGACCTCCCCGCATGGCATCACAATATCTGGCGCATCATCAAATTCTCGATTCCGACGATACTCGGCATGATCATCATGCCGCTCAGCGGCTTTGTCGCCACGACGCTTGCCGCGCATTTTAACGACAAAGTCGTCGCCGCTATGGCATGCATCACCCGGCTGGAATCCATCGCATTCGTCGTCCCCATGTCGATCGGCATGGCACTCATGCCGATGTTTGCCCAGAATTACGGCGCAAAACAATTTGAACGCATCGATGATATCCGCCGGATTTCCATGAATTTTGCCGGCATCTTTCTGCTCGTATGCGCCGTGATCTTTACGATCCTTGCCAAACCCATGGTCTCCCTGTTTACAGACGATGCCGAAGTCATCGATCTCGCATCGTTCGGCCTACGCATCGTGTGCTGGGGGTTCTGGGCACAGGAAGTCCACCGTTTTGGCGGGTTTGTGTTCAATGGATGCAACCGTCCCACAATCGGCGCGCTCTTCAATATCGTCAAGATCGTCCTGTTCCTCATCCCCCTTATGCTGCTCTCGCTGGCATTCGACGATGTCAACTGGATCTTTTACGGCAGGCTTCTGTCGGAAGTCATTTCTGCCATCATCGTTTTCTTTATCGCCAAATACTTTGTCAACCATCTCAAG
>JAFZFY010000083.1 GCA_017555665.1 Pseudomonadota bacterium
CATCGGCATCGGCGCAGGTCCAGACACCGCCGGACAGGTGCTCGTCCTTCAGGATATGCTCGGCCTCTCGATGGGAAAAAAGGCCAAATTCGTCCGCCAGTTCAGCAATCTCGCAGATACCGTCATAGACGCGCTCAAGACATACGCCGCATGCGTCAAGGACGGCTCCTATCCGAGTGACAAAGAATCCTATCACTGAGAGGCACATCAATGAACGTACAGACACGCATCATCCGGGATGCCAAAGAACTTTCGACATTTGCACACGAGGCTCAGAAAGCCGGCAAAACCATCGGGCTCGTCCCCACGATGGGCTACCTTCATGACGGCCACCTCTCGCTGATCCGCGCCGCACGACAAAAAGCAGATGTCGTGATCGTCAGCGATTTTGTCAACCCAACGCAGTTCGGGCCGACTGAAGACTATGCGACCTATCCGCGCGATGAACAGGCAGATCTTGAAAAATGCCAGTCCTGCGGAACAGACGTTCTGTTCATCCCGACCGTCGAGACGCTATATCCCAACGGTCAGGACTCGACATGGGTCGAAGTCAGCAAGATGGGCAATATCCTGTGCGGCGCAACGCGCCCAGGCCACTTCCGTGGCGTTGCCACGGTCGTCACAAAGCTCCTGTGGCTCAGCCGCGCCGACTATGCCTTCTTTGGCGAAAAAGACTACCAACAGCTCACGATTTTGAGACGCATGGCACAGGATCTCGGTTGTCCGACAGAGATCATCGGCATGCCGCTCGTCCGCGAAGCGGACGGTCTCGCGATGAGCTCGCGAAACGTCAGGCTTTCTGAAGATGAAAGATCACAGGCACTTTCCCTGAATCAGGGGTTAAGGGCTGCACACGCGTTGTTCCAGAACGGCTCACGATCCGTAAAAGACCTCACTCACGCCGCTCAGAATATCATTCAGGCCCAGAAAAATACGGCAATCCAGTACATCTCTATCGCCGATCCCGATTCGCTCGAAATCTTTACCGATGCGGTTCCCGATCGCGCGATCATGCTGCTCGCAGTCAAAGTCGGTTCCGTCAGGCTCATCGACAATATGCGGCTCGACTGATCTTTCGAGGAACCGCCCGAGCTCGATCGTCTCCGGCGCTGCCGTTTCGGACTGATCACGGCAAAGCCAACAGGCATCATTTCGGCGCGGTTCCGATATTTCACGCTCCGTACACGTCAAACATTCGACTTCAGCACCGGGACTGGATATGGCAAAAAATTGCAATAAGAACAAAGGATTACAGCCCAAAGTATCCAATAAATCTACGGCACAGAAAGTCCCGATGCCCCCATCTGCGCCCCTCAATGCGTTGCCAGAAACCACGCCTGCCACGGCCTCCCCAGAGCCGTTGCATATGCGCACGCTCATCGGCACCATCAGGATCCATCTCTATGAAGAGCTTCTAAAGCCCGCCTTTATCAGTTTTGACAGGCGCAGGGATGACGAACCGCTCCGGCAGCTCATCGAAAGCATCGTCACCTCGATCGCCATGCGAGATGCCTATGACGGCTACCGAAAGATTGACGACATCTGCCAGCGCTACCTCTACTATCTCGAAAGCATACGGGGCGTGACCTCGAAATCATGGGAACAGCTCGAAAACGCCGCGCTCTGTGACTATTGGCGAACACAGGCTTTTCTGACACTCATCAGGGAATCAAACGCCATCTTCGATCTCCTGCTTCCCGATACACAGCCCGCGCTGCCGCCTTGCAAATTCCTGCTGCAAAGCGATTTTCTGCATGGCGTAAATGCCGTGCTCAATCCAAACCTCGATCCATTCACCCCTTTTGACCGAGAAACGCTCCCCACACGGGATCTCTACGATTTCTCATACGGCGTGAGCTTCCCCTATATCGGCTTTGACACGGAGAATCTTTTTAGGCTGCAACACCAGGCCAACGATGCTGACATCCGCACAAGTCATGATTTTGCGATCGCCAATGAAACACATACGGCTCACTTTGCCCAGGAAGCTTCGGCCGCGCTTCAAAACAGCCTGTTCCGCGATCTTCTGTTTTCTCAGCACCATAAATTTTATGACGAACTCATGGTAGCGTTTGAACCGAACGAAATGCTGCCGGATCCGCTCAGCGAAGAACTCAGCCAACGATTCCGTTTTGACAAAATTTATCAGAGCGCATTTCACAACCTGCTCAACGGCACACCGATTACAAAGCAGCTGCATCGCGCCTCGCGACTGGATTTCAACGACCTGAACAGCTTTGGCGCATTCGTCTCCCTGCTGTTACAAGCCCACAAGCAGAACCTGGGGGTCTATATTTTCCACTATATCGGCTAGGCGCCCCCATGTGCAGGCGCACGCGCCCCTTATCGGGATAGACACATCCCCTTCGGCTGCACGCAGGCACATCAACGCGCAAACTTTAGGACGAGCCATTCCCTCGTCCCTCCCCCAAACCCACAAAAAAAGCGCCTCTCGGCGCTTTTTTATTTCTCGATATCCTCAATTTCCTTGGGAAGATCAGCCGTCAGAACGACTGGCCCATCTTCAGTAATGAGCACATCATCTTCGATGCGGATGCCGATACCGCGATATTTTTCAGGCACGCGCGCATCGTTCTCCGTGAAGTAAAGCCCCGGTTCAACCGTAATCACGACGCCAGGAAGCAAAGGAGCCGGTGCATCATCCCCACGGCCATAGGCAATACCGACATCATGCGTATCCATGCCTAAATAATGGCTTGTTCCGTGAAAAAAGAACTCGAAATCAAGATTTTTTTCCAAAATTTCTTTGGGTTCTTCAGCAAAGATACCGAGCGCATGAAGGCCATCCGCAAATACCTCACGAACGCGCTCATGGGGACTTTTCATGTGATTGCCGACGACGCACATTTTGATCGCCTCTTTCTGAGCCTTGAGTACGAGCGCGTATATATCACGCTGGGCATCCGTGAAACGCCCATTGACGGGATATGTGCGCGAGATATCTCCGGCGTAATAGTCGACTTCGGCACCGGCATCGATCAGAATGAGGTCGCCGTCATTGAGGCGGTCGCGATTTGCCTCATAGTGAAGCGTCGTCGCATGTGCCCCGCCAGCACAGATCGACCCGAAACTTTCCCCGATCGCGCCACGCGCCCGGAAACCGTGCTGAAGCGTCGCCTCGACCTCCCATTCGCCGATACCAGGTCGCAACATTTTGCAGACATCTTTAAATCCGGCCACACTCACGGCTGCCGCACGTTTCATGGCCTCGATTTCATCCGCATCCTTGATGCGGCGCATCTCGCCCACGATATCGCGAAGATCGCAGAACGCGCGCGGCCCTTCTGCCGCGTGTCTGCCTCGGTGACGGAGTTTTTCCACGACCTCGAACAGCATCGGCGACAATTCTGATGCCTGCGAGAAATCGAAATAGACGCCATCAAGCGCGAACAATATCTCGCTCAGTTTGTCCTTGAGAAGACCGATATCAAATGCCTCATCGGCTTTGAACTGCGCGACCGCCCCTTCGCAACCATAGCGCGGCCCCACCCAGCGCTCGCGTTCAGGATCCCTGGGCAGAACAAACATGACCATGCGTTTTGCCTGGTCTGCGCTCATAATGACCGCAACAGCCCCCGGTTCATCCATGCCGCAGAAATACAGCATATTGGAGTCCGGACGGTAGGCGTAGTCTTGATCACCGGTTTTGTGCGCCGGTTTAGGGTTCATCAAAATTGCAACCGACTTGCCCGGAAGCTGACGAGCAAGACGTTCACGCCGTTGCGCATAATCCATATTCAGCATCATTACTCCTCCGAATCATCCTCACCATTGCTCATGACCAATGACACAGACGCACTGCCTGCCATTGCAGCCATACGTCGGAGGATATCATCCGGACTCATTTCCGCCTTGCGTGCCGGTGCTTCCTCACGGCGCTCCTGAACCTCCTCGGACGCGCCAGAATCCGCATCTTCCGAAACATCGACATCCTCGATATCGGCATCCTCTTCCGTTTCGGGTTCAGGCTTTGCCATGATCGAACGCGAAGCAGACCCGGCAGCCGCAGCCATACGGCGAATCAGATCTTCTGCGCGTGCCACTTCACGGCGCGCCGCTTCTTTTTGCGCTTCCGTCATCGCCTGGCCTGAAGTGCCAGAAACGCCTTCACCTGCGGCCTGCGAAACGACCTGGGTCTTCTGAGCCGGCGCGCCAGAGGCCCCGCGAGCCCGCACCTCAAGCCCTTTGGCTTTGGCAAACTCGATCATGCGATCCTGCATTTCTGAGGATTTCGGGAACGGCGTTCCTGCGAGTTTTTTGTCGATCAGATCGACATAAAACTCGGCAATAACCTGACCTTTTTCCGCGTCTGCCGCAAAGAATTTGCGTGCCGAGCCAAGCATTTCTTTTTCTTTCTCGTGATCGCCAAGCCTGTCACAGGTCTCGGAATACTGAAGCTGCAACATCGCGCGCTCCGGTCCCCGCACCCGGTCGAGAAGATCGTCCATAAAGCGCAGAGATTCCGAAAGCACTTCGTCACATTTAGACTTCTTGCCCATCTTGTCATAGACAGCCGCGAGCTGTTCACAGATCGCGACATGCGTTTCGCCCTCGGAATTCGCTCGGATCGCCTCAAGAAGCTCCACTGCTCGCTCAAGACGCTCGCCGCGTTTGAAATAAATCGAAGCGGCAGCGGCGGCCGAATTCTGGTCAAACGTGATCTTTTTGGTCTGCGGATTCACCTGCCAATACAGACGGTTGACAGTCTCATAACATTCGAGCGCCTTATCTTCATCACCTCTTTCGAGATAGAGACGCCCGGCGAGACGCTGGACAGAAATATCTTGAGGAATCATGTCGAGGAGCGCTTCCACGGCTGCAATCCCCGATTCGTAATCTTTGGAGATCAGGCCATGCTGGGCAATACGCGCGAGCACCTGGATATTATCAGGATCCATGTCATGTGCAGCCTGCAAAACCGTCTCGGCATCTTCATAACGCTTCATCGCCCACAACACTTCGACTCGCAGGAGCTTCGTGTCGATCGAAGCCTCCGCCTTGTCAGATTTTTCGAGAAGTTTGTCGGCTTCCGCAAATTCGCCTTTGCCGAAGTAGGCGCGTCCATATTCGCACATCACGAGCGGATCTTCGGAATGGGCATCATAAACAGCCTTCATCCCGGAGATCGCCTCATCAAAATTGCCCTCCTGCAACGCGATCCAGGCCTTTTTGAAATCGTCTCCAAGTTCATCAAAACGCTGCGCCTTGGCAAACGGAAGCGAGCGCACATAGAGATTCCATTTGTCATCCGCGCCGAGCGTATCCACATGCTCCTCGCCATCCACCTGAGCCTCGATGATTTTCTCGCCTTCAGCCTGTTCATGACTCTCATCGACGAGATGATTGAGGGCATCGCGTTCCTCGTCATTCTGAACAAATCGCGCAGCGCGGTCGATCGCGTTTTGAGCCGCGTCTTTCTGACCGCTCTTCAGGTATTTCTTCGCCTGTTCGTAGGCATTGGTATAAATCCGCTTCTTGACTGCGGCCTCTTTTTCATCGACAGCCTCGCGTTCCTTGTCCGTCTGCGCCAGTTCCCGAGCTTTGCGGACATCGTGCAGTGCATCACCGAAATTGTTATCCTCGACACATTTATCAGCCCTCTTCAGGAACCAAGCACTGTCACGTCCAAGAAGTTTGTCAAAAAATCCCATTATTATCTCCTGTCTGCACTGGTAAATAGGGCGCCATCAGCGCAAAAAAATTCGTTTGATGAAATCGGCAGATTTGCCAGAGACGCTCCTTCTGCACAAAATCACGGGTTTATAACAGATTATCGAGATTACGTCTCAAAAAAAGCGGAAATACAAAATCAGCCACGAAGGTCGCAGCCGCCAAGATTTGAAAGCGGCTGAACAGGAACCAATAACGCGCCGTGAATCCCTAAATCAATTGAGCAAATCGAGAAAACGGAATATAGTATAGTGTCTTTCTATCGGCCCAAGATGGCCTCATTCAATTCTAATCCAGGAGTGCAGAAATGACGGACGAAAGAGACCCCCAGAACAACGGCATAAACGACAATGCATCCCCGCGTCCGGGCATGCCAGATCGAGGCAATCCGCGTCCCCCCTCGGGTCGTTTTCCAGCCATCGCCCCGGGTCGAGCAAACATGACCCAGGGAAGATTTTCGCAGTCAGGCATGCCGGCCATCGGACGCGCCAATCCGTCCGCAGCCCCCGCAGCACCAGCCCC
>JAFZFY010000084.1 GCA_017555665.1 Pseudomonadota bacterium
AAGACGTAAGGCTTGACAACGGTCACTACATATCAGAGACGTGTCGTGACACGTCTCTGATATGTAAAACGCGCCGTATGCCGTCAGGCATAGGCGCGTCACGCGCGGCGTATGCAACGCATAGACGCGCACAAAAAAAAAATCGCGCATCCCCAAAGAGATGCGCGATCTATATATCACGAAAAGCGAAGCGCTCAGTGGATCTGGAGCCCGGAGAACCCGAGGAACGCGAGCGCGAACTGACCAGCCACGATAAACGCGATCGGCAGGCCCTTGAAGCTCTCAGGAATGCGTGCGAGCTCGAGGCGTTCGCGGACGCTCGACATCAAATAGAGCGCCAACAGGAAGCCGCCGCCGGCACCCAAAGCGAGCATGATCGTCTCGATCAGGTTGTACTGATTGCTCGCCATGTAGAGCGGCACCGCGATGATGATGCAGTTCGCGATCACGAGCACGAGGAACACGCCGAACGCATTGAACAAGATCGGGTTGATCTTGCGCAGGATCGTATCGACCGCCTGAACGGTCAGCGACACGAGCCCGATGAACACGACGACCTGGAGGAAATCGAGATGGAACGGCACGAGCACAAAGCGGTTCGCGATCCAGCTCATCACCGCCGACACGAGCATGACGATCATGAACACGATGCCCATGCCCGTCGCCGTCGACTTGCGCTTCGAGGTGCCCATGAACACGCACAGGCCCAGATATTTCGTAAAGACGTAGTTGTTGATCAGCAGTGCCGAGATCAATATCGACAGCAGGTAGCCCCAGTACGACCGCGAGACTTCAACCGAGACGGGACCGGTGCCGGGCACGAGCTCGGGCGCCTTGACCATGTGCGGGGTGTCCTGGTTGAGCGGTTCCGCAAACGTCAGGCGAAGCGCGTTCCCGTCTGCCGCAACCGTCTTGGGATGCATCTGGATATCGGGATCGTTCTCCTCAAACACCGTGAACGCCTCTGCCGACGGCACATCCTTCACAGGACTCGCCGTTGTCAGCACGATCTCGCTCGTATGCTCGAATTCCTGCGACTTGACAAAGCCGTCCGACTTGCCGCCGCCAAACAGAAAGATCAGCGCGGTCACGCCGAAGATCAGGACCGCCGCGCCGAGCACGATCAATATGTCGCGTGTCTTCTTATTCATGATTTCTGCGCCATCCTTTCGCGATATTTAGCCTCGATCCAGTTGAAAAATGCCATCATCAGCCCGACGACGAAGAAGCCCGCGCACGGCAGGATGAAGAACAGGAACGGCTTGAACCCGAGCAGGTCATACCCGAACACGGTCCCGGAGCCGAGAAGCTCGCGCACGAAGCCGATCGCGACCATGCCGACCATAAAGCCGAGGCCCATGCCGATCGCGTCAAACAGCGAGTCGGAGGGCGACTCCTTGCACGCGAATGTCTCGAGGCGCATCGTGATAATCGCGAACGCGACGATCAGCTTGATGAATATGCCCATCTGCGCATACGCCGCAGGAAATACAGCCGCCAGCACGAGGTCGATGACCGTCACCCACGTCGCAATCGTCAGCGTATAGGTCGGGATACGGATCCTCGGATGGATCCAGTTCTTGAACAGCGAGATCGTCAGACTCGAAAAGATCTGCACGAACAGCACCGCCACGCCAAGCATCAGGCCGTTCATGACCGTCGTGGACATGCCCACTGCCGGACACATCGAAAGCGCCAGCTTGAACACCGGATTCTGGCTCAGAATGCCGCGTGATATCAGCGCGCCTTTAGAAAGTTCGTTAGCCATGGAAACAATCTTTTTATCTTAAGTGACTGAAAATCCGCGCTCAGGCGCGAATCACGATATTATTCACAAAACCCTTTATCTTCCGCGTTTTCGCTCGCCTCAATGCCGCTTGCGCGGCATTCACGGCTCGCTGCGGCCGCTATGCCTGCGGCATACGCGACCGCGGGCGGCGCTATCGGCAACGGGCCGATACACGCCGCCCACCTCACGGCATCAAAACGTCGCCTTGATGCCCTGCGCCTGAAGCACCTTGTCGAGCAGATCCATGCGATACGCGAATTTCTTCACCATCGCCTGGTTGCCGTTCAGCACCGAGCGCGACGAGATCGTCGCCCCGGTCAGCGCATAGATGGGATCGCCGACATGGTCGGCACGGATCTTTGCATCCGCCTCGGTCGGCTTCTTGGCTGTGATCGCCGCGCGAAGCTCATCAGGCATCGGCTCCCTCACGACCTGCGCCGCTTTCAGCTGCTCGAAGCTCTTGCCCTCGAACTGGCCGCGAAACCACTTCTGCTCGATCTCCGCGCCAAGCCCGGGATCTTCCTCATGCTCAAGCACTTCAAAACCGAGCATCGCATACTGTGCATCCAGCGCCATCTTCACGCGGATGAACGTCTTGAATCCGGGATAACGCCCATCAAGAATATACGCCATGCGCTTGCCCTCATTCGTCACGATGATGAACTGATCCGCATAGCGCGCTTCCGTCCCCGCCGGCACCACAGCCGCGACGGCGGCATTCCGCTCGCCTTCATTGCGGAGCTTCAGCGCATCGGCATCAAGTACCGCCTGACGCACAAACGCCCCCGAAAGGTCGAGTTCCACAAAGCTGTACTTGTCGGATACGGGCACCAGATAGGCGACCGTCTGGGTTTCCCCGGCTGTCAGGATATAGCGATAGACCGTATGCAGCGCCATTGTCTGAGGCGCAGGATTCGCCTTGTCATACCCCAAGATCGAATACATCACGCGCTCATCGCGGATCTGCTCATTTTTCGCTTTCGCATCATGCGTCAGCACGAACGCAAGTCCCATGATGATGCCCGCGAGCAGGCAGGTCACGGTCAGGCGGATCACGATGCTGGAGATATCTTTCAGTGCGGCTTTATTCATTTGCCTTCCTCCTTCGCATCGTCAGCTTTCTTGTCGGATTCGGCTTTGTCCGCGGCCTTGTTCTCGTCGGCTTTCTTATCGGATTCGGCCTTGGCATCGTCGACTTTCGCGTCACCTTCGGCCTTGTCTGCAGCCTTGGAATCGTCGGCTTTCTTATCGGATTCGGCCTTGTCTGCAGCCTTGGCATCGTCGGCTTTCGCGTCGTCTGCAGCCTTGGCATCGTCGGCTTTCGCGTCGTCTGCAGCCTTGGCATCGTCGGCTTTCGCGTCACCTTCGGCCTTGTCTGCAGCCTTGTTATCGGCGGCTTTCGCGTCTGCTTCGGCTTTTTCAGCGGGCTTGTCGGCCTTATTTTCTGCGGGTTTCTCAGCTTTTTCAGCGGGCTTGTCGGCTTTCTTTTCTTCCGGCTTGGGTTCGGGTGCCGGCGAGAATCGCTGACGCTTGAAGAGGTCATCAAGCACCGTGCTGAGCGGGTTCATGAGGAGGATCGCGTAGCACACGCCTTCGGGATAGCCGCCTTTGAGACGGATCAGAACCGTGAGCGCGCCGATCGCCATGCCGAAGATGAGCTGCGACATACGGTTGGACGGCGAAGTCACATAGTCGGTCGCCATAAAGAACGCGCCGAGTATCGCGCCGCCCGAAAGCACTGCCGCCAACGGGTCGCCCGTGAACAGCGCGTCGCCGCCGAACACCCAGGTCAGCAGCGCGATCGTGCCGAGCATCGCCACGGGGATATGCCACGTGATATATTTCTTAAAGATCAGGAAAAGCCCGCCCAGAAGCAGGAGAAGCCCCGAGGTCTCGCCGATGCAGCCGGGCTTATAGCCGACAAAGAAGCTGCCATAGAGGCCGGCACCCGTGCCGTAACGCTGCCGAAACGCCTCGACGCCTTGTTCGCTGAGCATGCCGAGCGGCGTCGCCGATGTCACGGCATCGGCCACCGGCATCCCGTTGAGCGCCGCGATCCACTGGCCGGCCATGCCGAGATCCGTCAGCGGTGTCGGCATGATCCATGCGGTCGTCATCGCGACCGGGAACGACACCATCAGGAAGGCGCGCGCGAGAAGGGCAGGATTGAAGATATTGTAGCCCAGGCCGCCCATCAGCTGCTTGCCGATGAACATCGCCATCACGGCGCCCACCACGGGCAGCGCGAACGACACGTCCGGCGGAAGCACGTATGCCATCAGGATGCCGGTCAGCACCGCGCTGCCGTCCTTGATGCGCAAAGGGCGCTTCATGAGCTTCTGGCAGAGCGCCTCCACGCCCACGCAGCTCGCGACCGAGATCGCCACGAGCGCGAGCGCGCGCCAACCGAACAAAACCGTCGAAAGAATCAGCACCGGCATCAGACAGCCGATCACTGTCCACATGATCTTCGGCACAGACTCCCGATTGCGAATATGCGGGGATATCGATACTGTTAATTCACTCATTTCTTAATCTGCTGTTTGGCAAGCCGTATCAGTTGAACAAGCGGGCGTTTGGCAGGGCACATGAACGCGCATGATCCGCATTCAAAGCAGTCACGCACGCCAAAACGCTCCGTTTCTTTACCCTTGCCGGCCTCAACATACAAAGCGATCTCTTTCGGTTCCAGCCCCATCGGGCAGGCATCCAGGCACCAGCCGCAGCGCACGCATGGACCGCCCTCGTGAAGATCGACTTCATCTTCTGTCAAAAACAATATGCCGGATGTCGTTTTTGTCGTCGGTGTCGACAAATCCGATGTTGCAAATCCCATCATCGGGCCGCCGAGGATCACTTTCTTCACATCCTCAGTCGTGCCGCCGAGATACTCGACGATATCGGAAATGCGCGTCCCGACGCGCACCAAAAGGTTGGCAGGACGCTTGATGCCGCGTCCCGACACCGTGACGACGCGCTCATACATCGGCTTGCGAAGCACCACCGCCTCATACACGGCATTCGCCGTCGCCACATTCTGCACCACAACGCCCACGGACGCCGGCAGCGCCCCAGACGCGATGCGCCGCTTTGTCAGCGCATAGATGAGCTGTTTTTCACCGCCCTGCGGATATTTCGTCTTGAGCGGGCAGATCTCGATGCCATCCACGCCCTTGGCGGCCTCAGACATCTTTTCGATCGCATCCGGCTTGTTGTCCTCGATGCCGACGAGCGCGCGTTTCACGTCCAAGATCTTCATCAGAATGCGGATACCTTCGACGACTTCAGCTGATTTTTCAAGCATCAGGCGATGATCTGCCGTCAGATACGGCTCGCATTCGGCGCCGTTGATCACGAGTTCCGTGATCGTCATGCCCGGCGGCGGCGTGAGCTTCGCATGCGTCGGGAATCCGGCGCCGCCGGCGCCCACGATGCCGGCATCTTTCACATAACCGAGCAGCGTCTTGCCATCCAGATCCGCCCACGCGTGGCGTTCATATGAGGCGCGTGCTGCCTCTTTATCCGTCTCGATGATCACGGCTGGCGCCATGATTTTCAAGGGATGGCCGGCATTCCCGACATTCTTGACCTTGCCTGCACACGAACAATGCACCGGCGCGCCAAGCCCTTTCGTCACCTCGCCAAGCACCTGCCCTTCCGTCAGCACATCGCCTTTCTTGACAGCCGCAGCCGCCGGCGCGCCGATATGCTGCCCCAGAAGGATCGCGACCTCGGACGGCACAGGCATCTCCTCGATCGCGCAGCCCTCCGTCAGATCCTTATGCTCAGGCGGATGAATCCCGCCTTTCTTAAATGTAAACAACTGACTCAAATTCCCCATCACGATCCTTTTCTCAAGGCTATATCGATTCTCACCCTCGTCATTTTCAAGGATCCCGGACACACGCTCTGCGGCATCTCCGCACAGCCGAGCCGCATCCTTCACCTGACACAAGTTTCCGTTTCGCCAAAAGCTTGCGCTTGCGTGTAATATCACCGCCATAGCATTTTGCAAGCATATCCTTGCATACTTGCGGTTCAGACACGGCCCCAAAGCCGTTTATTGCATCGCCTAAAGCGCGCATATCGCAAAGCCATATTCCAGGTACAAACAAGACGTGACAAAAAGCATAGTTTTAGACTACTATGTCGCCCGTTTTGTGTGCGGAGGGTCCGCGCTTTTTTTGGGAAATCGAACCCGATCAAGAATTATGCAACCGGAACTCATTCAAATCGCCCTGACAGGGCTGGCATTATTAGGCTCGATCGGCCTATTTTTCGGTATCGGTCTCGCGCTTGCGGCGCACAAGTTTGCAGTCGAGCGCAACCCGAAAGTCGAGGAAGTCATGGAAGCGCTTCCGCAAGCCCAGTGCGGCGGATGCGGCTATGCAGGATGCGAGGGATACGCGCGCGCGGTCGTCGAAAACCCGGACGTGCCGCCGAACCTCTGCTTCCCGGGCAAAGAAGCTGTCGGCGCAAAAGTCGCCCAGATCACAGGCAAAGAAATGGCAGTCGTGGAGAACGCGATCGCGCGTCTTCGCTGTGACAGGCAGGACGGCCATGTCTCGCACAAGCACTATTATATCGGCTTCGACTCGTGCGCAGCCGCGAACATCGCCTACGGCGGGCCTTCCAAATGCCAGTATGCCTGCATCGGGATGGGCGACTGCATGCGCGCCTGCCCGTTCAAGGCCATCGAGATGCGCGACGGCATGCCGTTCATCCACGCCGACCGCTGCGTCGGCTGCGGAAAATGCGCCAAAGCCTGCCCCAAACAGGTCATCGAGGTCATGCCGGCCAATGCCAAAGTCTATGTGCCCTGCTCATCCAAAGGCTTCGGCAAGGAAGTCAAGGATGTCTGCGAAGTCGGGTGCATCGGCTGCAAAATGTGCGTCAAGGCATGCCCGGCCGGCGCGATATCCGTCGCCGACAATGTCGTCCACATCGACACGCACAAATGCCTGAATTATGAAGGCGACTGCGGCATGAGCTGCGTCGCCAAATGCCCGCGCAAGATCCTGCGCCCGATCAAGTCAGAAAAGACTTTCGACATCTTTGCCGAGGTCAAGAAAAAAGCCGCCGAAGAAAAAGCCGATTCAGCCGCATAGACGGCCTACAAAAGGATAGTCATGGAAAGAAGAAACTTTTTGAAACTCCTCGGAGCCGCTGGCTGTGCCGTGGCCGGCGGAGCCGCTCTCGCCAATCTCGACAAGCTCGAATCCTTGCGCCATCAAGGCGAATACCGCGTTTCCATGTCACGTGCCGCCATCGGAACGCATGTAGACATCACGGCTTTCGGCCCCTCGCAATATGAAACCGAAGATGCCGTCGCCGCCGCCTTTGCCGATGTCGCCGATATGGAACGGCAGCTCACGCGCTATGGCAACCTGTCACCGGTCGCGGAACTCAACGCCGAAGGCCATATCGAGCATCTCCCCGCCCCGATGACAGCTCTGCTCGCTTCCTGCATGCAGTTCTATCGCGCCACCGGCGGCGCGTTCGATATCACGGTCAAGCCGATCCTCGACAGGCTCGCGAACCATGCCGCCCCGAGCTCCAGCGAGCTTGAAAACATCCTCGCGCATGTCGGCAGCGACAAGCTGATCCTACAAGGGCAGAGCCTTTCCATCCCCGAAGGCATGGGCATCACCTTTGACGGCTGCGCCCCCGGTTTTATCGCAGACAGAGCCGCAGACATACTCGCCCATCACGGCATCCAGAACTTCCTCGTCAATGCCGGCGGCGAGATCCGCACCTCCGGAAGACCTGAAGAAGGCAAGGCTTGGCGGATCGCGATTCAGGATCCCCAGAAACGCGGCAACTATCCCGGATATCTCGCGATGCATCAGAACGCCGTCTCCACGAGCGGTAATTATGAAATCTTTTTCAGCGAAGACAGGCTCTCGCATCACATCATCGATGCGCACACCGGAAACAGCCCGAAACACGCCACATCCGTGACCGTGACCGCGCCGACCGCACTCGAAGCCGATATCCTCTCGACCGCGCTATTCGTCATGTCGCCTGCCGAAGCACTCGCATTCACCGCCGCGCATCCGCAATATGCCTGCCTGATTATCGCAAATGACGGCAGCATCACGGCTTCGCCGAATTTTGAATTGGCATGATCATACGCGTCGTATGCCGCAGGCATAGACGCGTTCCAAACCGCGCGTCGTATGCCGCAGGCATAGACGCGTTCCAAACCGCGCGTCGTATGCCGCAGGCATAG
>JAFZFY010000085.1 GCA_017555665.1 Pseudomonadota bacterium
CCTGATGCAGAAATCCCCTCCACGACTGATGACACGGGGCCCAAAGCTGATCCAGTTGCCCCTGTCAAAACCAGCGATGACGCGGCCCCCGCTGCCGAACAAATCAAGCCCATACCGAATTCAGAATTGACCATTGGCAGCGATGAAGTCATCTTCCCAGAAATCGCCATACAAGTACACCTAGATCAGGATTCCCATAAACGCCTCCTCGAAAATAGAGAAACCATCATTATTCAGGGCTATCTCGAAGTCTATCCCAATGATCCTCTGCCTAAACAATATCAAAATGAAATGGATTCAGACGGCTCATTGACAATCGCCCAAGCCCGCGTAGAAACAGATCCCGATAATACCGCTGTAATCCTCAAAGATATGAAATGTAACCGCAAATTATATGATGCACTCCCCCAAAACGACAGAGATCATATAGAACTTCTCGTCAATGTATTTTCTGGACGAAAGTCCTCAGATCTCAACCTCCTAGACTGCGGCATCGTATCCGGAACAATCCATGAGGTCAAAGGCAAAGAACATGATATCTCATGCAAATTGATCGATCCCATCCAATAATCATCGCATCAAGGTCAGCCTCTGTAACCCCATTGTCCAGCGCCGTTCAAGAAGCGAAGCAGGCGAGGGTTACAGTTCAGCCGCCCTCTAATCATGAGCCTTGCAACGCTTATCGCATCCATGTGCAGTCATAAACTTATATTCCCTCAGATCTAAAATCTTATGAAGCTTTCTACTGCCTACCATCTACTGCCTACAGCCTGTCCCGCAATGCCCACTATACTTCTGAAAACCCTTATGGGCTGAATAGTAGCGGGCGAGGAGATACCCCCTCCCCCGCATCAGCAAATCCCATTGGGAATACGGCTTGCACATCAGAACAGCCGACACGCATCAGCTGTCAAACCATCGGACGTCGATCAGAAAACCCCTATGGGCTGACCGGTAAAGCCTGATCCGCTTCTGCCCTACCCGTAGCCTTGTCAGCGCTTTCCAATCGTTCCAATAGCTTAGCGGCATCCTCATTACGGCTCTCAGCTGCGCATGCTTTAACGGTCTTGCCCTTGTTATCCGAAGCACTCAGGTCTGCGCCCGCTTTGACAAGCGCTTCGATGGCATCCTCATTTCCTGTGGATGCTGCATACATCAATGCGGTCTTGCCGTTCTTATCTTTTGCATTGACCTCGGCACCGGCCTGGAGCAGTGCCTTTATTGTCTCATCATTTCCAGAATCTGCTGCATACATCAATGCCGTCTTGCCATTCTTGTCTTTTGCATTGACCTCGGCACCGGCCTGGAGCAGTGCCTTGATGTTGTCTTCATAATTATTTAAATCAGATAAATACTGGATATGGTGCATCAGTGGTGTCACATGGGCATGATTCATATTGTTGACATTGGCACCATGCTTGATCAGGTATGATACGATATTGATATCACAGCCGTCAGAGTAGTCACAGTGTGCACCGTTGCAATATTCATCGGCGATGAAATCGGTACCGAAGCTGAAATAGAGAATCGTGTTGCCATTGCGATTTTTGTGGTTGATATCTGCACCAGCTTCCACAAAAAGCATAATACGATCGATATCAATGCAATCGACAGGCCCCATGTCCGTGCCATAGAAGCCCATTGCATTTGTCATAAGCGGCGTATTGCCCAGACCATTTGAAGCATTGATATCCCCGCCATCGTTCAGATAACATTCCAGCGATCCGGGAAATGCCTTTTGATTGATTAAAGTTCCGCTTTCAACGCAGTTGGGGGCATTCACCGCATCGCGTATGGCTTGTGTGACCAATTCTTTCTTTAGGCAAGGTGCCCCTAATGTACAAAGGATATCGCCGTTTAATTCAAGTCCCCATTCGGCCATGAGCGGCAAGATCAGCTGATCACCCGAATACGATTCGCAATATTCATCCAGGCTGGCATCCACCGGGTCATACAGACTAGTCCCCCGGCATGTGCCCGTGCGTTCGGGCACTTCGCCTTTGTACAGCTCAAGGGCGCGTGCTCGGGTCGGTTCGGGTGTCTTCGTATCGAATTCATTTTTCAACAGCAGCTCGTAGCTCACACACCCCTGCCGGATGCACTCGGTGAGCAGATTATTCCCCGCGTGATCCAATGCATAGATATCGGCACCGAGCTTTTTGAACTGTTCAAAACATGCATCATCAAGCTTCATTTCGATATCTTCACTATTCTCTGCAGGAATACATCCAAAAATGGGAGTTTTGCCCTCATGATTTTTCTGATTCACATCCAGACCGGCATTGACAAGTCTGGGTATGATTTCGGGATAAGTCTCAGAGAATGAATCATCACCATAGCAATAGATAGCCTTGTCATTATCTTGCTTGCCGCATTTGATCATGCCGTGGAGCAATGTATTGCCTTCGTCATCGGTCACATGCACATCAGCGCCTCGGTCGAGGTATTTTTTCAGAATCTTTACGCCATCATAATCATAAGATTTTGCTTCTTTCTGTATTTCAAGTTTATAGCTTGCGAACCATGCTGGAATCTGCTGATTGTTCCGCGCATTTTGATTAAAGCCCGCCTTGAGCAATATGTCCCATGCCTCGTCCGAAAGGAGCTTGTGATGTATGATGGTATTCCCATCACGGTCAGCCACATTGACATCTGCACCGCTATTTATATACGCCCTGAGCGTTTCCAGTTGATTGATATCGACAAAAAACAGCGGTGTCTGCCCCATATCATTCTTATCATTGATGTGTATATCAGCCTTGAGCAAGGTTGAAATCATTTCAGAATCAACGCGATTAGAATGGAGCAGACCGTTTCCCTGGCTGTCTCTGATATTCACATCTGCACCATGTGCGATATATATAGCCAGGGTTTCTGCCGTGTTTGCAAAAAAGACTGGGGTCTGCCCAAGATCGTTTTTGATATTCACGTCAAGACCCTGGGCGAGCAGTATCGCAAGCATTTCTGGCGAATGAGATGCATGCAGCAGTGAATTCTGGTGGTTATCTCTGGCTTTCAGGTCTGCGCCCGCATCCATAAAAGCCTTCAGCACATCGGGGCTCTTGGCATAAAAAACAGGCGTGCGACCTTCATTGTTTTTCTGTTCCAAAGACAGTCCCGACTTAATCAGCACTTTTAAAATATTTATATCATCGGCATAGAGGTGAAGTGGCGTATTCCCGTCTTTGTCTTTCACCTTGCTGACATCCAGGCTCTTCCATATCCAGTTTTTCCGCATGGATGCGTCCATACGGAAAAATGCACAGATACCATCATGATTTGCGATGCTCACATCTGCACCGCTCTGTATGAGTGCATCCACAAGCTTGGGTTTCAAACCATGCACGGCCAGAAGCGTGTTGCCATTTTCATCTTGGGCATTGGGATCGACCATGCCTGCTTCAATGAGTTTCAATAAAAAGTCTTTATTATCAATTCTGAATATATATGGTTTGAACAGTAAATTGTTTGGCTCATCCTCAGCCACGCGTTTATTGATATCTACGCCTTGCGCAACAATTTCGCGCATCGCCTTGACTGCGGCATCCATATTGGCATCCTCATATTCCATATACCTGAGATCGATGGTGCCGCTCTCATTTTTCCAGAAATGACCATAATAATTATCGGCACCATATTCCATAGGCCCATGATATTCTATGACTTTAATATATAGCTTTCTGTATGCGTCAGGCAGACCATGTGCTTTAAGCCACGCGGCATCTTTCTTTTCAGATTCGAGCGTTGTGAGGATACTAAAAACTGCATTATCGCAGGGCGGCATGTCTGCCGCCGAATAGGTATCCCGATTTTCCCATTCACCGGCGCATTCGCGCATTTCTTCCTGTAATGCCGAAAGCCGTCGGTCAAAAATCTCCTGATTATCCTTAAAAAAGCGGTTTAAATATCCAATATCTTTCGATAACCACTCGACCTTAGACATGATTTCGTAGCAATCGTCCGAAGAATCCGCATCACCTGCGGTACAATTCTGATCTTCAGATTTAAAGCACGGTTCACATTTGAGGATATTTTCGAGGATGAGGTCTTTTTCGGGCAAGTTCTCGACAACTTCGGGCAAGGGCTCAACAACGGCCTGCGGCGCGTCTTGTTCTTGCGCCACAACATCGGTGTTGCCCATCTCATCTGGCTTTGCTTGATCTGTCTCGGATGGCGTGGCTACCGGCTTTTCAATGCTATCCGCTGGTAAAGCATCCTCACCATGCTTTTGACATCCTACGGGAAGAATACCAGCGAGGAGGCATGTCACCATGAGTAAGCGTTTTGCCGGATTGCCGTAAGACGTCATCTCTCTCCCCTTATTTCACATACTTTTTGATTTCGCAGTGATGCGCGCCGTATGCAAAGCATAGGCGCGCCCAACGTAATGACGTTCCGGGGAACGTCAGCGCGGCGTATGCAACGCATAGCCGCGTTCCATGTAGAGACGTGTCGTGGAGACTGTGAAAAAACGCAATCTTTGGGACACAATTAATACGAATCAGCCAGTCGGATTCATCTGTCAGCCAAATACAGAGCTGAATGATGAACACATCTAAGGGATACGGCATTTCGAGC
>JAFZFY010000086.1 GCA_017555665.1 Pseudomonadota bacterium
AGTAATGTAACTAATATGAGTAATATGTTTAAAAGTTGTAGTAATTTAACATCATTAGATTTAAGTAGTTTTGATACTAGTAATGTAACTAATATGAACAACATGTTCTTTAATTTCTCTGGATTAACATCACTTGATTTAAGTAGTTTTGATACTAGTAATGTTACTGATATGCGTTACATGTTCAGGGAATGTAAAGCTACATCTCTTGATTTAAGTAGTTTTGATACTAGTAATGTTACGAGTATGTATTATATGTTCAGTGGTTGTAAAGCTACATCTCTTGATTTAAGTAGTTTTGATACTAGTAATGTTACTGATATGAGTCATATGTTCAGCTTTGCAAAAGCATTTAATCAGCCACTAGACAAATGGGATACCAGCAATGTAGAAAATATGTATGGCATGTTCAATTGGGCAAACTCTTTCAATCAACCGCTCAATCACTGGAATACGCACAACGTGCGAAATATGTGTATGATGTTTGATAGTGCCAAAGCTTTCAACCAGCCACTAGATCAATGGAATACCGAAAATGTCAATAATATGGGGCACATGTTTCGCGATACCGATGCATTCAATCAGCCGCTAGAAACCTGGGATGTGCACAATGTAGAAGATATGAGCTTTATGTTCTTTAAAGCACAAAGCTTCAATCAGCCGCTCAATGCCTGGAATACGGGCAAAGTCAAAACTATGAGCTCAATGTTTAAGGATGCGATATCGTTTAATCAGCCATTGGACAAATGGGACACAGGAAATGTGAAAAATATGATTGACATGTTCAGGGGTGCGAAAGCATTCAATCAGCCATTAAACAGCTGGAACACTGAAAATGTTGATTGTATGATCGAGATGTTTGAGGACGCAACATCATTTAATCAGCCACTTGACAAATGGGACACGCGAAGCATTGAGGCGCTTGAAAGCGTCGAAAACATGTTTAGCGGCGCAACCGCGTTCAATCAGCCGAAAGAGAAACGCCCCAATTTTGATGGAAAACCAGAGAAGAAAAAGAGCAGATATGGCTTGTGGTAATCATAAGACGATGTTTTCAAATCCCTTAAAATCAAACAATTCCGTCAGATCCTCCACAGTATCCAAATCCATATCCAGCGCATTCTCCGCAAAAAGCTTACTCAGATGCGCTCGCCAAAGCGCCTCGCCCCCGATCAGATGACCGAGCCACATGATGAACTTGACTTCATTCGGATTAATCACGCCATCCTTGATCATGACATGCTTGAGCAACATAAAGACCTCAAGCTTCCTCGCATAACCGCATGCACGCATAAAAGGCGCGAGTTCATATATCGTCTTGACGGCATTCTGAGCGATCAAATACTGATCGTAATCAGGCAAATGCGAGGCAAACACACGATCAATCACCTCCGCCTCTTCTGCATCTAATTCACCGTCCACGCTTGCCAGAAGAAAACACGCCGAAAGCCCAAAGCGCCAGAACTCTGCCGGCACATCCCCGTCTTCCATACAAAGCTCGCCATCGCAATCGCGCAGCAGCGAAAAGACCGAAATCAGATCATCCTCAAGCGCATCAAGATCGATATCCCCACTCGGCAACCACGCAAAATCAAGGTTCGTCCTGGCAAACTGAGACAATGCCCAGGCTCTCAAAAACATCACGGGATGCGAACCAAGCTCAAACCCGTGCATGCGGATATCGTCCAAATAGAGTGATGCCTGCTTCAAAAATCCATATGAATCCCAACGCATATCCCCGTGATTGAGCCCCGTAAACGTAATCATGTTGAGCCGAAGCACATCATCCAGATTGCGCGTGGCGAACAGCGCGATGCGATCCGCCGAAAGCTCGCAACACTGCAAATAGGCTGATATCGCTGCTCGCAATGCTCTCACATCCTCCATCCGTGCATCTCTTCGGATCACCGTCGGCGACCGCATAAGAACATCATACATCCAGGCGTTCAGCGTGACCGGATCACGACTGGCATGCAAAAAACAATGTCCGAGTTCATGCCCTAATAAAGCGCACATTGCCCCTTCGTCAAGCTGCGTCAATATACGTCCCTGAAGCGTGATCAGAGGGTGTTCCTCAAAAAGCCAAGCACTCGCGTTCTCCTCGCCATTCACCTGATACAGTTCATATGGCACCGAACGATTCAGATTCGACAATGCCTTGCGCATGGCCCGATGAAGCATGGGCATGCACTTCTCCGAAAGCAACAGATAGTCGGCATTACACGCTTGACATGCAGACTCAAAAGACTGGCAGAGCGAAGGACACAAACCAATCGTGCAGAGCGGCGCCAGTTCTATGATTTTTTGATAAAAATATCTCTCACCGCGCGTTCTGAATACTTCGAGTGTTCTGTTCTTTGGCTCAGGAAAATAATCCATCTCAGGCTCCCATGATCATGACTGGACTGCCACACCGAGCAGTTATGTATTGCCTTTATACAACAAGTATCGACAGACGCAAAGAGGAACTGCCTTCAATTTGATGATATCATCAATGTTCGAAGGCACGATGATTGTTATGGACATAGATAATATGAACAGCTCAAATGCTTCATTATCATCGGCGCTGATCAACGATATCTACGCCCATAACAATATTCGCTGACACCGCTCACGACGGTCTATGGTTCAAAATGCCCCATAGCCGTATGTTCATCCGATCCATCAAGCATATCCTCTGTGCTTACAGGAAACACCACCTCGAGAAATGGTATCATACTATCAAATACAGAAAATACCTTTGCAATATCTATATTAATATCTCGTTCAACCCCTTCACGAGAAATTATACCATACTTAATTACAGGCTCAAAATAATCTCCTCTATAAGGATATCTAATCAGCATCTGATCACCCTCAAAATGAATATGCAAATCTGGATGCACTTTTCGAACAGTCTCAATTCTTTCTGCCAGCAGTTCCGTCAGAACATCCTCAACCTGATACGTGCCCTTTGAAGCGATCGTTTGCAGATTCATGGCCTCCGGAATCAACCTGCCCGCTTCCCACAATTCATACGTCTTGATTACTGCATGAATCCTTGTTGGGTGATATGCAGAGCCATCCAATCCAACCATTATACTTTTTTTAATCTCCGGATTAGTAAAAAACGGTGTATGCGCATACATATCCGTCTTTTGGTATTCCCCAAATAGACGTGAATAAGGACATAAATGTAAATACCTGTCAGTCAAGCACCGACCCACTTCTATTGCTAACACACAATAATTCTCATGCTTATTTTTTGAATCACGCGGTTCACAATCCATGATGCGAAATGTATATCCATGATATACGCCCTTAATATAATCATTCAGCATATACTGATCGGGATACCTCACCCCTGCATAACCCAATATAGCATTCGGCCAACTCATAAGTCGCATTGTTTCAAATAAATAGACTTGAAAATTGCACCTTTTAGAAAGCAAATCATAAACAATGCTCTGTTTAAACATCTTACCGGTCCCCATATCCCAAAGATGCATAGCGAGAACGACGCGGGGCCGCCCGGTCAAATATTTTTCAAGCCATACCCCCAAAAAACATAACGAGAACGCCCAAACCCAAAACTAATCCCACAGCGAGAATCAACACGATACCATACTGCATTAAAACGCCAAATACAACCCCTCCAACTAAAGATAAAAGAAGTATCACCCCCAATCCTTTCGTCAACAAACTCCGTCGCTGTATCGCTTTAAACTTTGCCATCTCCTCTTGATCACTGAATCCAAGCCCTTGGGGATTATTAGAATAATTCTCAAATTCTGATTTCTGATCACCCCACATTTACGCGCTCCCTTTTTTTCACACCAATAACCGTCACTGGCTGACAGTCCGCATGTCCCGCTCCACGATCTGTCATCCATGCGAAACGACAGATATCCTGCTTTCCCCTTTATCACATAAATTCATATTTTCAATCATATTATTCTCGCGGCACCGCGAAGCGGCGAGTGAGCCCCGAAAAAAACATATCCACGCCGAACCACAAAAACGAAAAAAGGCACCCGAAGGTGCCTTTTTTCAAACCGTGATCAAATACGGATTACTTGAGCATATCAGAGGTGATCGTACCGGCGCTGAAAATACCGCCCTTGGCGCTACCAGAGGCACCGAGGACTTTCCACGTGCCATCTTCACCAGAAACGGAAACCTGAACTTTCATGGGTTCCGCACCGACCTTGGAAGCCGTGATATGATTGTCGCTGTCATGGAGGTTCACGAGTTCGCAGTTGCCGAGCTCGATGATATCAACGGAGTCACCAGCGTGGAAGACATCATCCATCTTGACTTCAACATAGCCGCCTTCACCGCCGAGCGACATGAACGTGAAATCATAATCATCTTTAACGCTGTCTTTCTTCAGATAGTAGCAGTCACCGCTGTCGGGATAGCTGAGCAGCGAGTCGGGTTTGCCGAGAACCTTGCTGGGATCTGCAGCAACACCGCGTTCCGTGATACGATCCTGCCCCTCTGGCCCACGGCTATAGCCCATGACTTCTTTGGCATAGAGATAACCGCCAGCTGCGGTGCGAACGACGATGGCATCAAGGTCTGCACCGGGGTCATCTTTCGAGCATTTGCCATTCTTGATCTCGCCGCATGCATCTGCCTGCGAAGACATATCATCGACACGAATGTACTGTGCCGCACCTTCTACCGGATCGGGATCAACGATCGGATCACCTTCGCTGCACAGATAATGCTTCAGATCCTCGTCATACTGATAACCCTGGCCTTCCGGGCAACTCGCTGTCGCTACGCAGACTTCGCCGACACCACCATCAAGGATAATGCAAACAGGATAGCCCGGCTCATCACACTTCTTGCTGCACTCCGCACATTCACCAGTCTCAAGGTCATCCGAAAGAATGCAGAATTCGCCAGCTTCGCAGAGACCATCACAATATTTATCGTTATCAACGACATCACCAGCTTCAGGCGAAGATTCAAGACCTTCAAGGCAACCAGTCATGCAGAAACCAGCAAGTGCGAGTGCGCTCAGTATCCAAAGAGATTTTTTCATGGAAATTCCTCCAACAATGTGTCTTGCAAAATGCCCTGCACAGCAGAGCAACGTTAATAAAAAGTGTTGTTAGGTCTGCCTAAGCACCGTGGTTTATTATAGCAACCACTGTGCCGTCTGTAAAGAATCACAGGTCAATAAAAAAATAACCTGATTTCATGCGCTTCCGATGCCCCACGCGAACGCCGCTTCCCCCTCGGCCTCGTTTAAAATCCTGACGAAAATGACCCACTCCCCAAAAATGTGGATAAGAAACACTCCAATCTCACAATCCCCTGACAAGCCTCACTTCAGCGCATCACCGAGCTTTGCTGACAATCCGGCACATGTCGACGCGCTCGCCGTGTTCGCCAGATCCCCCTCGCACACGGACACAAGCTTCATGACCGCCGCATCATATTCGGTCATCGTCTTGCTGAACACGTCCACATCACCCTGACGGTTCAGGCGCACCGCCGCCTCACGCGCACGCCTGAAAAACTGATACGCCGCCTGAACTGGCTCCAGATACCAGTCATAAATCTCACGGACCTGCGCCAGCTGACCTGCCTCCGAAAGCATCGCCTTGCATGCCGATTCATGGCTGTCCGATGCCTTGAAAAACATCTCCCCCGATCCCGAAAGGATCTTCACCCCCTCATACAGCTGCTCAAGGTACTGCGCCTCCGTCAGCGATTTGTCCGTCATCAGCGATGAAAGACCGCTCGATGCCTCGACTGCCGCCGTCACCTCCTGACGAAGGCTCTTGCACGCGTCGATCGTCTCAAACGACTGAGCTGACGACACCGCCGGAAACAGACAACACGCACACACGGCGAGCGCACACTTCAATTCCTTTGTAATCATGCCATATCCCATGCAAACACCCGGCACGGTACGTGCCGGAAAACGCTATCACTCAAATATAAAGCGCGGGCTCAATCATCCCAAGCGCGTTCAGGACTTTCAAAAATGAACACTTCGGCGCAAAACGCGACGCATGAAGCCAGAGCGACTTGAGCGACGCATCGAGCTCACAATCCTCCGCTTCAGAAAACTCCGAGCCACCGCCGAGCACATGCATCATATCCGCGACCGAACGGAGATGGCTGCAGAAGCCGTCCCAGTTGAGCACAAGCGCGTTCAACAGCAGACGAAGCGTGTTGCGGTCCTCGTAGTTCTCATCCGCCACCGCCAGATAGTCAAACGACTGGCCATCCTGCAGCAGGATCTGCTGAAGCGTCCGCCGAAGGATATCCTTCGGCGGCTGACGGCCGGCACACGCCTCTGGCGAGATCTCAATCCCCTCCACCTCAAGCACCGAATCGAACACCTGCGCCATCAAACGGGCATGCCACGATGCCGGATATGCCTCAAAATCCTGCCCAGAAGCCGCATATCTCAGCACGGTATCGAACGATGTCGGCTGCCCAAACAGACGTGCAGCCACCGCTCGCCACATATACGCATCGCACAGCTCGGCTAAATATTCCTCCGCAACCGCCCCGGTCTCCCTCGGCGGCTGCGCCTCGCGAAGCGCCTCCATCACACCCTCAGGGATCCGGCGGTTCAGCGAGCTCAGCACCGCAAGATCCGCACGAAACGCATAATTGTCCACCTCAAGGTGCTGGATCGCCTCACGGCAGTCGCCGTGACACCCTCGCATGATCTCGTCAAGGTCACAGAACACGGCATCAGCACACGGATGATCCTCGCCACACACGTCCAGGACATGCGCGTCCGGGAACTGGCAGAGCAGCGCGGCAGCCCCCACATTCACCGTCGATGTCACGCCACGAACCACCGAAAACAGATCGCAGCTCCCGAGCGATATGATCCCGACCACGTGTTCCAGCGCGCCATCCCCTAGCGCCTCCTCAATCTGCGACCTCGGCGTCACGCCGCCAGATCGCACGCACAGGCAATAGACAGGCTCAAATCCGTGCGCCGACAGCGCCGGAAGCAGTTTCTGCTCCGCATACTCGCGATAATCGAGCTCAGACACCACGACGATACGCCCCTCCGGCCATATCTGCTGCAGATAGGCATCAAAATGCAGCCGTATGCCCGTCTCAAACGCGACATAAGGCAACGCTTTGGGGGATAGATATTTCTGTAAAAAGTCAGAGATCTGCATACCAAGTCCTCACTTCATGAAAACCCTCGGACTGCCGTCACGGCATCCGGGCAGACATCCGCGCGGCGTATCGAAGATAGCCGCGCATCACGCGACGTATTGCCGCAGGCAATAGGCGCGCGGGGGGAGCGCCGTGTTGCCGCAGGCTACAGGCGCGCGGGGGCACTGCCCCCGTCCCGCATACCCTACAGAATACTTTGACTTGGCTCAATTGTCCACTAGCCACGTGCGCCATTGAAGCGGAAAAGGCGGGATCGACGTCCCCCCTTCCGGCAAAAGCCAGATCTGCGCGAACGTGAACGGATCCGGCCACTGCCAGTCGCTCGTCGAAACCGTGTCCCAGCTGCGATCCGAATGCACATCGTGCTGAAGCGCGGTAAAGCTCAGACCCACGCTGCGATCCAGCGCATGCATGTCGCTCACGCCATAAAACTCCGACGGCATGAACATCTCGACGCGATAGCCGCCGTTCTGGGCTAACACCGTGACCTTCGGATGCACCGGCCAGTAATCGCGGGTCGGGCTCATCGGGACCACGCATCCGTCTGCCGTCACCGCCATGCCGAACACGGCCTGATCGAGCGAATGACGATACGGCTCGCTGCGGTAATTCTGCTCGTATTCGAGCTGCCACGACTGCGGCGCGTCACGGCTCACCTCCAGAGACGGCTCCAGATCGAACCAGAATTCGGCATGATCGACCTTCTGGATCGCGATCATGTCGCCGCACGCATCAGGCACACGGATGTCGTCATCGCGAAACTCGAAGGCGTAATACACGCCCTTCCTGTTCCACGACACGGCATAGGCTACAGGCGCGTGCGCCCCGCCCGCCGTCGTCCGCGAGACGCGAAGCGCGGACGGCTCCGCGATCGAGCCATCATACGGCGCGAGGATCATGTCGTAGCCCGCATGACGTCTGAGCGGCGGCATGAACGGCCCGTCCGGAAGACGCTCATAACTCCTGGATGCGCGGCGGTGCATGAAATCAAACACCGTCCCCTGCGACGACGCCACCTCTGCCTCCGACGTGCGGATCTCGTGACGGCTCACCCACGGCCGCCACACGCGGTCAAACACGATATCGTGACACTCATGGATCTCCCAAGTCGTGACGCGCCAGTCCTCGCAGAACCCGATGCCGATGTCACGCGGCGCAAGCGACTGCTCGTAACGCTCCGCCGCACCCGCCGACAGCTGCCGCTCGTAACGGAGATGCGGCTCAAAATACTCGTCAAACGCATACACGCCAAGGCTCCGAAGCGCGACGCCGTTGTCGCCTTCAACCTCCGTGATCACCGTGACCTCCGGCATGCCGTCCCCATTGACATCCGAAAATCGATAATCGACAAGGCGCATCTTCCGCGCATGCACCTTGTTCAGCATCCGCAACGCCGCCATCAGACGGTACGCATCCAGCGCCCTGAACGGCCCTAACACATCCGAAAAAAAACGCGAACGCCACAACGGACGCTCCGGCGCATCCCCGTCCGAACTGCCCGCCGCTCGATCCGCATGACGACGCACATGCCGCGACGGCTCACTTTCCGCTGGTGCCGCTGTCTCCGCAACGCTCAACGGGAAACGCTGGCCTGCATACACGCCCCCCTCATCCGACTGGACCGAAGCCATCACGACCGGCTCTGCCCAGAGCGCCGAAGGCATCAACAAAAAACCTAAAATGACGGGAACCAGAAATCTCGCGCTGCGCTTCATACATCATCTCGAAGAGCGATCAATAAAAGGCGCCTGTCTCTACACCTTTCGACAGTTCCCGCAAGTTTTAAGGGTATGCATCACAACGACCGCTTCTTCCGGCCGCAAACGCGCACACAGGTCTGCAAACGCTGCCATTTTTATTTTTTTGTGAGGGGGAAGACTCCCCCTCCGCGGCTATTTGCAAGGCGTTTCACGCCGTTGCAAATACGCCGCTACCCCCTCGTCTCATTGTATGCGCGCCCCCCACGCGCCTCTCACACGCATGGCGTATCGTGACACGCCTCACACACGCCCCCCAATGTTCATATCACGGCACCCAGATCGCGGCATGCGAGTTCTGCTCGACATTGTTAAACTTGGGATCGCCCTGCGCCAGCTTGAAGCCGTAATTCTTCTCGTGCGCGGAGCGGCCTTCTGCCTTCGAAAACGTGATGTTCGTCTTCTTCTTGAGGTCGATGATCGAGATATCGGCACCGGCATTGAGGCCGGAAATGTTCGATGCGGATGACCCCAGAACGACCATGTGATTCTTGCCGACCGCAAAATCGCGTGCCGTCATCGTAAACTGCGGCAGATAGCTCACTCCCTTGAGATTCTTCAGGAACTCGCGGTATGCGATATCGACCGCGTCTTTCATCTCAAGCGTCTCTGCATCGATCGCCGTCGCGCTGAACACGAACTCGGGACGGCCATCGAACGCCAGTTTGATCTTGTTCTCGTTGGAACGGCAATGCGGCAGCGAATAGATCGTCTTGCCATCCGGCGAATACGCCATCTTCAGACCGCCCTGACCGTTGTTGACCGTGCTGAGCCCCTGAACACCCGGCCTGCTCGCGTTCATGTCGATCTTCTTGAGCTCGCCATCGCTCCCGATTTCCCACGCGATGATCGATGTCGTGCCCGTCGTCAGAAGCACGGGCTTGCCCTTCTGTTCCGTCACCGCCAGAGACCCAAGGTTCCAAGAGCTGATCGCGCAACCGTCCGTGCGGATGATCGGGTTGTTCGTCCGCGTGTACTTGTAATTCGCAAAAATCGGCTCGCCCGCCTGGTTCAGCGGCACATAATAAACCACCGAATCCCACTCGGCATCAAAGCGGCCGTTGCCGCTCAGAAGAAACAGCGCGTCGTTGTAGATATCGATGCTCTGGAAATTGGGAATCGAATGCGAGTTGATGCGATTCTTCAGATCGAACGCATAATAGGAGGCGAGCACCCCGCGGTTGTCGTTATAGATATCGGCGACAAAAACACCCGTCTGACCGGCCTGCGACTCGACACGCGCCACGTCGATCACATACAGCTTCTTGAGCGCATCCGAATAGACGGCACGGCACGGATTGCTCGCATAGGGGAACTTGATCGCCTGAAGCGGCGTGAACGCCGACGCTTCTTCATAGGGGTTGATCACGAACGCGACACCGCCTTCCGAACCGCCCGAAAGCGCGATCACGGTCTTGTTCGGGCCGGGCACAAAGCCGCAGATGATCCCGGAATAAAGGCCATCCGCATCGATGTATTTCGCTGGCACGGCATTGCGCATCTCATCGGGCACATAGATATACGAGCCCTGCGCTCCCGCAATTTCCTTGTCGTAATCGAACTCTTTGATGTTGCTGCCGAGATCCACACGGCGGATCATGTCGCCGCCCGTCGTGCCCGGCTTGCTCGCCGCTGCCACGAGGAAAAATCCGTTATTCTTGTTGTCATAGATCCAGCTCAGACCAGGACGCGTCCCCTGGGCGTTGCTCCCGCCCTGTGTCGTGTCCGTCACCTCTTTTCCCTGACGCTGCTGAAGGTCATCCGGGGGAAGCAACCGCGCCGTCCCCGTATCATCAATGACAAAATTCTCTGCGGCCTTGCCATGACCGTCCGAACCGCTGTCCGAACTCCCGCCGCCGCTGTCTGAACGCCGCTTGAGATCACAGCCCCCCACGATAAGAACGGCTGCAAGTGCAAATACTGTCAGTTTCCATGCGGAATGGTTCACGTACGTTCTCCTTGATCTAATCGCCCATTTATCCAGCGCAGACGCAATATGACGCTGCCTTTCATTGAAACTCGCAAATATGACATATCTGTCACAGTATTGCAAACGCGACGATTTGATTTTTCCAAAACAGCGCGAAAGCCCCCCACTCGTCACAATTCCGCATTCCACATTCCGCATTCCGCATTATTTAAAGAGGTTTCGCATCTGCGCAAGCCGGCTCGCCATTTTCGCGGCCAGTTCATCCTCGCGCATAGACTCGCTCTCCATATCCGCCGAGTCGTGATACTCGATCGTGTGTTCTGGAATGTCCTTCAGGAATCGTGACGGCTCGATGTCGAGCATGTCGTACATCTTGCGGCGGTTACGCGCGTATGTGAGCGTCAGATACTGACGGGCGCGCGTGATCCCGACATAGAACAGACGGCGCTCTTCCGACAGCGCAGGCTCCTTGAGCGAATTGGCATGCGGCAGAAGGTTCTCCTCACACCCGACGATAAAGACTGCCGGAAACTCAAGCCCTTTGGAGGCATGAAGCGTCATCAGCGTGATCTGATCCGCCTCAGTCTCCTCTTCCTTGCGCGGCAGCTCATCGAGCAAAGTCTGGAGCAGAAACGCCCCCGGATCGCGGCCATCGCGCCCTTCCGAAACCTCATGCGACTCAAACGAGTCCAGCGCGTTGAGCAGGATATCGACATTGTCACGGCGATGCTGCGCAAACGCATCCGACCCGCTGGAACTCTGAAGATACGCGATATAGTGAATCTCATCCACCAACGCGCGCATCGTCTCGGACATCGGGGCTGACTTCGCCATAAAACGACGGTGATAGCGCTCAATGATCTCGATAAATTCGCGAAGCTTCAAATCTGCCGCGCCGGTCAGCATCCCGGACGCGCTCACTTTCTTCAATGCCTCAAAATACGTCAGGTCATCCGCCTGGGCCACCTCATCGATCTTCTCAAGCGTCTTTGCCGCGATACCGCGCCTCGGAATGTTGAGGATCCGGCGAAGCGCAAGCTCATCGTGAAACGCATACACCGCCCGCAGATAGAACAGCAGATCGCGGATCTCGGCACGGTCATAGAGTTTCGTGCCGCCCACGATACGGTACGGCATCCCCGACGGAAACAGCTTTTCCTCCAATGCCTTGCTCTGCGGGTTCGTCCGGTAAAGCACCGCGATATCGCGGTAATTCAGATTCTTCACCGCCCGGATATTGCGTATCTGCGACACGACAAACTCTGCCTCTGCCTCTGGCGTCGGGCAGCTGTACGCCTGAATCAGATCCCCCGACACCTTCTCGCTGTGCAGCGTCTTGGCATGGCGAACCGTATTCTTGGCGATCACGCCGTTTGCCGCATCCAGAATGATCTGGTGTGAACGGTAGTTCTGTTCGAGCGACACGACTTCCACATTGTCAAAAAACGTCGGAAACTCAAGGATATGCGTCGAATCAGCCCCCCTAAACGCATAGATGGACTGATCATCATCCCCGACGACCATCAGGTTCTGACGATCCCGGCATAGCAGCTGTAAAAACCTGAACTGAAGGCTGTTCGTATCCTGGTATTCGTCGACAAGGAGGTAGCGCCAGGTATCCGTGTAACTGCTCAGAACGTCGTCAAATGTTTCAAAAAGTTCGACCGGAAGCGCAATCATATCGTCAAAATCGATCGCGTTCATCGACTTTCGGATCGCCTGATAATCGTTAAACACGCGCTCAAGCGTCCGGCGCTTCGGGTTAAAGCTCATCCCGGGATACTTGAGCGGCGGCACATGCGCCGTCTTGACGCGCGAAATAAACCCGAGCAGATCCTGCACCTCAAGGCTGTTGCCACCATGAAAATGCATGTCCTTGAGGATGTTCTTGATGATCCCGGCCTGATCGTCGCCATCGATAATGGCAAAAGGCAGCTTCCACCCCAGACGCGTGATGTGCTTGCGCAGGATCTCAAACCCCAGAGAATGAAATGTCGAGAGGTGACAGTGCGCAACACGGGCACTCCCCACGAGCTCGGCTACCCTGTTTTTAAGCTCCCGCGCTGCCTTGTTCGTAAAACTCACGGCGACGATGGCATCTGGCGAGATGTGCTCGTTCTCAATGAGGTAAGACACGCGATGCGCGATGACACGGGTCTTGCCGCTGCCCGCACCGGCCAGCACGAGCATCGGCCCGTCCTTGTGCTTCACGGCGCGAAGCTGCTGGGGATTGAAAAGTGATGGATTAAATTGATACATACACAAAACTACATAGGGAATGCCGATTTGAACAAATTGGTGTATATAACCGGCCGGGCGTTTCACCGTCCGGTTCACATAACCTGTTTTTTTATATGACAATCACACGGCCATTTGCCATCATCCTCTGTTTTTTTCTGACCGCCTGCACGCCAAAGCCTGCGGAATCGCCGCATGCCGATGTGCCAGCCCCCTCAGAACCAGCCACAGGTCATCCCATGCCCAAGAATATCCGTCCGTCAGCACTCGCCGGGAAATGGTATGAAGCAAATCCGGCAAAACTGTCCAAGAGCATATCCGACTACCTTTCGGACGCGCCAGACGCGCCCGCAAGCGTCCGCAACATACGGGCCATCGTCGTCCCGCACGCCGGTCATTACTGGTCAGGCCCGACTGCAGCCGCCGCATACAAGGCACTCGCCGCAGATGCCTACGACCGCGTGTTCATTCTCAGCCCGAACCACCGCATGCCGGTGCGCGGCGCCGTCTCCGTCTCGGCTGATGCCTTCGAAACACCGCTCGGCATCCTGCCCTTAGATACCGAACTGATCGAAAAATGGCGCGCAAACGGCACGATCCGCATCGACGATGCCGCCCATCGCCTCGAACACGCCATCGAAATACAGCTCCCATTCGTTCAGACCGTGTTCAAAGACCGCCAGATCTCGCTCGTGCCGATCATCGTTGGCGAGCTTCCGACCGACGGCGTGCACACGCTCGCAGACGCGCTCAAAGCGGAACTTGGCGACCGCGATCTGCTGATCATATCGAGCGATTTCATCCACTATGGGGAAGATTACGGCTTCGTGCCCTTCGGCGCGCCAGTGCAGCCGCAGATCCGCGCCTACGACCTCAGAACCGTGTCTGCCATATCTGCCCTCGACAGCAACGCCTTCGAGCGTTTTGCAAGCGACAACCCCCATGCCGCATGCGGCATCAACGCGCTGCGCGTCCTCTCGGCCATCTATGACGGCTCTGGCCTCCGCGTCACGGAACTCGCTTACGACACCTCAGGGCGGCGTTCCGGCGACAGCGATACATCGGTCTCGTATGTCGCGCTCGCCGTCTCGGATGCCGCGCCTGCAGAAAACATCGCGCCAGTCCCAGACCAGGCAAAGCCCTTTGCGCATGCGCTCGTGCGACGCGCGCTCGAAAGCGCGGTCCAGGCGCAGGCGGTCACACGCATGCCCAAAGACATCGATCTCGGCCCAGAGGCAGACGTTTTCCGCGAGTCTTTCGGCGTATTCGTCACGCTCAACACGCCCGATGGCGAGCTTCGCGGATGCATCGGAAACATCGTTCCGGTGAACAGGCTGGCAGAAAGCCTCTGGGGACGCGCACAGGATGCGGCGATCAACGATCCCCGATTTGACCCCGTCACGCCCGATGAACTGCCCGGCCTGAGCGTCGAGATCTCCGTGCTCACAAAGCCGCATCCCGTCGAACACTACAATGATATCGAGCTCGGAAAGCACGGCATCATTCTCAGCAAACACAGGCGCAGCGCAGTCTTCCTGCCACAAGTCGCGCCGGAACAAGGCTGGACGCTTCCACAGACGCTCTCCGCCCTGTCCATGAAAGCCGGCCTGCCCCCCGATGCCTGGCGCGAAGGCGCTTCGTTCCAGGTCTTTGAGGCTCAGGTTTTTTAAGAGACGAGTTATTCAATCCACACGCGCTGCTCAAAACGCGCACTTCACGAAAACACAAGGACGATATGGCACCTTTTCGCATCTCTGAAGAATCCGTCATCAAGCTCAAGGAGCTTCTCAAACGCTCGCCAAACCGCCTCCCGACGCAAGGCATACGGCTCTATATATCGGGGCTGAGCGCATACGGTCCGGAATGGAGCCTCATGCTCGACAACTATTCGCAGGAAGTCGACGAATGCTGCGAATTTGACGACCTCAAAATCATCGTGGAACGCGAGCTTCGCGAAGCCGTGGGCGGTCTGGATGTCCAATACGAGCCGATGGCAGATGAAGACGGCGGGTTCCTGATCACCGCCCTCGATTCGGCCGTGCAAGTGCTCTACATCGGCGGCGGTTGCTGAGGTTGCGGAGGCTGTCACGGCGGTTGCGGAGACTGTCACGACTGCGGCGACTGCGATGGCGACTGTCACGGCGGCTGCGGCTGTCACGGCGGTTGCAGCGAGTGCGATGAAGGCTAACAGCATCCTTGATGTCGCCTTCAAAAGAAAGTATGGGTGGCGCGTATGGCCGCAGGCCATAGCGACACCGGCGCGCCGTATCGCGAAGCGAAAGGACGCGCCGAAAAACCATGCACCTGAATGCAATTTGATAAGCGTTGCTCACATATTATCATAGATATTATTTGTGTTTCGGATTAAATTGCGAGTCCCAGGTTTTGATTTTTTTACCATTTCACAACAATTAGGACTGTCATGAAGATTTACAAAGGCCGTGTCCCATTGATGGCCAATGAGATCGCAAATCAGCTGATCGCAGAAAAGGCCGTCGAAGTTGTCAAGGATGAATTGGACGAATTTCGGCTCGACATCGCCGCAGTTCTCAATTCGTATGCAGACACCGAACGCCGCATTCACGAAGAGGCTCAGGAACTGATCGCCAGGCGTAATCTCGACTTCGGCTCGCTGGGACGTCTCAAGCGAGAAGTGGCAAAGAAATACAATTTCACACTCGGAGACGATGCCATCGACTGGATCACGGATCAGCTCATCGAAATGCTGTTCCACACCAGCCATGTCGAAGAAGTCTGGGCGGATAACAACGAAATCCGCCGCATTTCGCGCCCGATCCTGCTCAAGCACACCTCGATCGACGATGAACTTGACGCGGAAGTGCGCAAAAAAATCAAGAATTTGAACGAGGGATCTCTGGCATGGGATGTCAAATACCAGCAGGTTCTTGAAGAAGTCAAACGTCGCAAGGGGCTGTAAATGTCATTCAAACCAAACGTCGGAGACGTTTTTTTAAACAAATATGAAATCGTGTCGCTTGTTGGCGAAGGCGCGTTCGGCAGTGTTTACCGCGCCAAAGACATCAAGCTCGACCGCATCGTCGCCATCAAATTCCTCGAAGCCGTCAACAACGTCCTCTCGCGATTCGTCGACGAAATCGACGCGATCAAAAGCCTCGACCACCCGAACATCGTCCGGCTTTACGACTTTGACATTCTCAAAGGCGGCATCCCGGTCATGGTCATGGAGTATGTCAACGGCCGTGAGCTCGGCGATATCCTGAACGAAGAAGGCCCGTTCAGCCTGCTCCGCATCTGCGAGATCGCGATCCAGGTGCTCGACGCGCTCGTCGAAACGCACAAGCACAACATCATCCATTGCGACCTCAAGCCCGAAAACATCATGCTCACAAGCCTCGGCGCGCGCAAGGATGTCGCGAAGCTCATCGACTTCGGCGTGGCCTCGCTGCTCTCAAAATCTGACGATGAGCGCAAGAATATGCTCGTCGGCACGCCGCAGTACATGGCCCCCGAACAGATCCTTCACAAACCGCTCGGCCCCTGGACGGATATCTATGCCATCGGCCTGATCCTTGTCGAGCTATACACGGGCAATTTCGTATTCGATCACGACGATCCTCGCGAAGTCCTCCGAATGCAGGTCACCCAGCCGGTACCGATGCCGCATGATCTCGCCTGTTCGGAACTCGGTCCGATCATCTCGAAGGCTGTCGAAAAAGATGTCTCCAAACGATATCAGGACACGCAAGACTTCTATAACGACATCCTCGATGCCATGCATACGCTGCAAAGCGCTGCTCGCCAGAAATCCAGGCTTTCAAGCGGTACAAGCGCGCCCTCAAAGAGCCAGGACAGCCATTCGCTGCTCACCGATATCGATGACCTGACGGGCAGCCAGGATGCCACCGGCACCGAGCAAAAGGCGGCAGCCGCAAGCGCGGCACGCCGAAACAAGACCCAGCTCGGCACGTTCCACGTGGAAATGGGCGACCTCGCGCTGGCCATCAACTCCGCAAGCCTTGAGATCCCCGCACCGGCGGCACCTCAGCCCACAAAACCGGCAGCCCCACAAACGGAAACGCCAAAGGCAGAGACCACACCTGCCAATACAAAGCCGGCAGAGACAAAGGCCGTGCCCTCACAGCCCAAGCTCGCTGCTTCGGCCACCCAAAAAGATTCGTCGAACAGCATCACGGATATGCCTGCACAGGCAAGCCGAACGCAGGATACCCCCAAAAAGAGCAACCACCTGCTCGCCATCGTTATCGTGGCCATCCTATTCCTCGCCATCACAGGCGGCGGTTTCTATGCCTGGAAAACCGGCATGCTCGAAGCCTCCCCAGTTGTCCCCGACCAGGTCAAGGATATGCTCCAGAGCGACATCCCGATGCCCGCTCAGGCCGAAGCCGAACCCGCGCCCGCGCCAAAACCTATCGTGCGATTCACCACGCTGCGCGATGCCGGGCGAACCATGGCCTATGTCTCGGCTATCAGCGGACACCTCGGACGCTCAAAAACTGTCCAGAAATACAAGACTTTGCGCGTCATCGGCACGCCCATCACGGCCAAAGTCTTCGTCAACAACAGCCTCGTCTGCAGCCGCTCGCCTTGCAATATCCACATCTTCGGCGAACTCGAAAAAAATGAAATCGAGCTGCGCGACGGCAACGCCGTCAGCAAAGCCGACATCGCCACGATCGACCCCAAAAAGCCGATCATACTATCGATCGGCAACTGATTGCGGCGCGTCTATGGCGGCTTCGCCGCCATACGACTCGCGGGCCGGGCTATGTGCTGCGCACATACGCCGCGGCCTTTATTTTTTCGCTTCCCCAAAGCCCGCGCGCCCAATCCTCTTCGCCACACGCCCCCTGGCGCGCCACACGCGTCATCGCGCACAACCTCACATTCAGCCGCCCCAAAGGACAAGCTTTTGAAAATCTACCTCATCGGCATCGCTGGCGCAGGCATGCACAGCCTGGCTCTCTATCTCTTCCATGCTGGCCACCAGATCTCCGGCTCAGATCCCGGCGCATCCCCCAAAATCTGTGATTTCTGGCGCGAACGCGGGGTCACCGTACACCGCGTCCAGACGGCTGACAATATCCGCGATATCGACATCGCCGTCTGCTCGGCTGCCGTCCCGGCGAGTAATCCTGAACGCAAAGCCGCTCAAAATCTGGGGATCCTTTACACGCGCGGCGAATGTCTCGCCCGTTTTGCAAACGACTTTGACGGCACGGCCATCGCCGTCTGCGGCACTCACGGAAAAGGCACCACTTCGGGCGCAATCAGCCAAATGCTCTCCCGCTCCGGACACAAGGTTTCCGATATCCTCGGCGCGGTGCCCATCGGCCGCACACAGCCATGCACCTATACACAGGGCGCGGCGTTCCTCGTCTCGGAAGTCGACGAGTCCGACCGAACGAACAGCCTGCATCGCCCAAACATCCTCGTCCTGAACAACATCGAGGAAGACCACCTCAACAACTACCGCGATCTCGACGATATCATCGCGCATTTTGCAGATCACATCCGCACCTGTCTGGCTGATACGGCCCGGCACACGACCGTGCTGCTGCACCATTCCGGCATCGGCGCCCCCAAACTTTACGCGCTTCTCAAAGACTGCCCGACAATCCGCTGGATCTGCGAAGAAGGCACGCTCCCCGATCCGGCGTTTTCGTATGCGCTCTCCGAACCTGATGACTGCGGCTTCTGCCGCATACGCATCCGCGAACGCGGTACTTCCGATGAAATCGAGCTCGCCCCGTCCATCGGCGGCCGCGCAAATGCACAGAATCTCGCCGTAGCGTTCTGCGTCGGGCGGCTCTGCAATCTTACGCCGATGGCGGCAAAACGCGCGCTTGAACAGTATCAAGGGCTTAAAGACCGCTGCCAGAAAACCGCCTACGGCGACAAAACACTCTATACCGACTACGCAAGCCACCCGACTTGCGTGCGCAACGATATCGCCTGGGTGCGCCGTGCCGCACGCCGCGTCCTCGTGATCTATCACCCGTACAGATATTCGCTCATGAAATGCCACTGGGCAGGCCTCATCGATGCCCTTGCCGATGCCGACCTCGTGCTCCTGCCCCCCATGGACGGCGCTGGCGAGCCGCCTGTCGACGGCATCTCAAGCGAACACATGGCTGAACAGATATGCCAAAAAACCTCTAAAATAGCGGCGCTCGCGTTTGATTCTTTTGAAACACTCGAAGCTGAAGCCAAGCGCATCATGACCGACGGCGACGCGCTGATCGTCTTTGGCGGCGGGCCGCTCTTCACAATGGGACACCGAATCGCCGCACAGAATTGACCGATATGCAGAACTACTTTACCCACAGCCGCACGCCGTCACTCGACGACCTTGCACCGAACGACTGCCACGCCGCATGGACACGCGCTGTCCAGACACTCGAAAAGACATTCGACCTGAGCATCAGCAACCCGACAAAAGTCGGCCTGCCACAGGTCACGGCCACACTCGAAGACCTGCAGACCGCGATGAACGCACATTACGAAGCCTCCCCGCAAGGCTTGCGTGTCACACGCGATGCCATTTCAGAGTTCTATGGCGGCACCGCCGATCCGGAACGCATCCAGCTCTTTGCCTCCACGAGCGAAGCCATCGGCGCGCTCATCAAGCTCTTTTGCCAGCCCGGCGACGAAGTCGTCACCTGTGTTCCGACATATCCGCTGCTCGACTGCCTCACCTCACTCGAATGTGTCCGGCTTCTCGAAGTGCCGCTCCAGGACTGCGCCGGCCTCTGGACCGTCGATCTCTGGGCACTCGACAAGACCTGCACGCCAAACACGCGGCTCATGATCGCCGTCAGCCCGAATAACCCGACAGGACATTGCATTCCAAAAGCTGAAATGCAAAAACTCGTGGATTTCTGTGCAGAGCGCCGTATCGCCCTCATCATCGACGAAGTCTTTGCATCCTACAGGCTCAACACTGATCCCGATCTGACCGCACAACCGGCCGCCGCATACGCCGACAAGGGCATCGTCATCAGCCTGAGCGGGCTTTCCAAAGTCTGCGGGCAGCCACAGCACAAACTCGGATGGGGCGTGTTCGGCGGCGCCCCGGCGCTTGTCGAGGAAGCCATGCAGCGCCTGCAATTCATCACCGATTCGACCTTGAGCGTATCGGGCTGGGTGCAGCGCATATCGCCGCACTTTATCCAAAAGCGTCACGTGTTCGTAGAGCCTTGCATGGCGCGGATGCGCGCAAACCTAGATTTCCTGCGGTCTTACGCCACACATGACGACATCCAATGGCGCGTGGATGATGTCGATGGCGGCTGGAGCGTGGTCGTGAGGCTCCCTGGCTGGGCAGATGATGAAGCCATCGCTGCAAAACTCGCCGCCGACGGCGTGCGCGTCTTCCCGGGGGCTTTCTTTGGCTACCGCGCAAATCAGCCTGCCCTCGTGCTGAGCCTCATCACGCCAGAAAACGACTTCGCCCTGGGCGTATCTCGCATGGCCGAACGCCTCAAAGACTATTTATAGCCGCTGGGCATCGCGCGTGCAGG
>JAFZFY010000087.1 GCA_017555665.1 Pseudomonadota bacterium
CACGCTCCTCAAATAATAAACCAGACTTGAGTGGTTTGATGCTTGCCGTGTGTATCGCCCAATGGGCGATACACACCACATGATAAATAAAAGCGCCGGCGTATGATGCAAATCATAGCCGGCGCACTCGCAACGCGTATCGGCGACAGCCGATAGCGTTGCCACAGATATTTCCGAAATCCTATTTCCGCTTCTCCCAGCGTCTGCGACCAGCAGGCTTCTTGAACAACACCTTAATTGGCGTGCCTTCAAAATTATAATATGCGCGAAGCTGATTGATCAGATAGCGTTTATAATCTGTCGGCACGATTTCAGGGGCATTGCACTGCATGACGAATGTCGGCGGACGAATCGCGACCTGCTGTGCAAAATAAAACTTCAGGTTACGGCTGCCGACCGTCGGCGGATTATGCTGCTCAAGCATGCGCCGGAACACGCGATTCAGTTCGCCAGTCGATACACGCGAACTCGCGGTTGTATATAATTTTTTGGCGATATCTAAAATCTTATGCGTGCGCTGTCCCGTCAATGCGCTGATCGTGAACACGGGCACATGATCGATAAATGCCATACGCTCGCGTGCATCATCGATATATTCTTTGGCAGTGCGGTCGGTCTTGTTCTCAATCGCATCCCATTTGTTCAAAAGCACAGCGATGGCACAGCCGCGCTCGATCGCGAGCGACGCAATCTTCTGATCCTGGTCGGTCACGCCGGTCTGCGCATCCACAACCAAAAGCACGACATCCGCGCGTTCAACGGCATCCAAGGCCTTGACGATCGAAAACTTCTCAATGCGCTGGCTGATCGCGCTCTTGCGGCGAATGCCCGCCGTATCGATCAACACATATTGCTGACCATCCGGTCCTTCAAGCTCCGAGTCAATCGTGTCGCGCGTCGTGCCCGCAATATCTGCCGTCAAAAGACGCTTATAACCTAACAATCGGTTGATCAGTGTCGATTTCCCGGTATTCGGCTTGCCGAGTACAGCCACATAGATCGTCTCATGGCTTACTCGATCTGCCAGTGCTTCCGCATAAGAAGCCACAGAGGGCACTTCATATAATTCAACATCTTCACTACTTTCTGAAGATATATTTTCATCATCGTCTATATCGTATGCATCTTCAGATTCTTCGTATGCATCTTCAGATTCTTCGTATGCATCTTCAGATTCCTCAGATATCTCTGCATCATCCTCATATTCATAGTCATAATCTGCATCATCATGATATTCTGAATCTTCATCATCCTCAGGCGTGTATCCCTTCGGATATTCACCAAATTCTTTAACATATTCTTCAGTAAATTCGCCAAAATCGTTATCGATCTCGAATTTTGCGCGTTTATCATGATCGGTATCATTTTTCGGGAAATCACGCGTCACCGATTCAACGAGATCGTCAAAATTCAATCCATGTTCAGCCGAAATGCAGAACATTTCCTCAAAAGCGAGTTCATAAAATTCATATGAAAGCTCGATGAGCTTGGCCTGATCGATCTTATTGACGCACAGAATAATGCGTTTACTGGAACGGCGAAGGATCTCGCCGATCTGCTGATCAGCCGGCAAAAGCCCGGCGCGCGCATCCACGACAAACAGAATGACATCCGCCTCCTCGACGGCGAGCTGTGCCTGCACACGCATCTGTTCAAGGAGGATATCCGTCGATTCGGGTTCAAAACCGCCCGTATCGATCACCGTAAATTTGCAGTCATTCCAATGCGCAGAACCATAATTGCGGTCGCGTGTCACGCCCGGCGTGTTCTCGACGATCGCCATGCGCGATCGCACAAATCGGTTGAAAAGTCTTGACTTGCCGACATTTGGACGTCCGACAAGCGCGACAACAGGAAGTCTTTCTTTCATGCGTTATCACTCTCCATATAGCCGAAGCTCTTCAAGTCTTTTGGATTTTCGCTCCAGTCTGTACGAACTTTCACCACGAGTTCAAGATGAATGTTCGCATCCAGAACTTCCGCGAGTTTCGCGCGTGCATCTATGCCGAGCTGCTTGATTGCCGCGCCCTTCTTGCCGACAAAAATCGCCTTCTGGCTCTCTCGTTCCACATAAATCGTCGCCTTGATCTCGATCTTGTGCTGATCACGCATCGACTTGAAGTCATCAATCTCCACGGCCGCAGAATAAGGCAATTCCTTGCTCATCTGACGATAGATCACCTCGCGGATCGTCTCACTCGCCAAAAACCGTTCCGACTGATCGGTATAGAGCTCGCGCGGATAAAATGCCGGCTGCTCCGGAAGGTATTTTTCGATATTATCCAGAAGCGTCTCGAACTCCTGGCGTTTACGCGCACTTACCGCCACGATATCCTTGAACGGGTATGCTTTGCTATAGACATCGATGATCGGGAGCAAACGAGACGGATCCGGCAAAAGATCCAGCTTGTTGATCGCGAGAACGACAGGGCGATCGACTTTCTTCAATGCCTCGATCAGATTCTGCTCGATTTCCTCGACCTCGCCATGACGGGTCAGCGCATGTGCCGCATCGATCAGCATCAGCACGCAGTCCGCATCCCCCAAAGACGACAGCGCGGACTGGATCATGACCTGATTGAGCGTCCGCTTGAGCCAGAGGTGGAGTCCCGGCGTATCGATAAACACGACTTGTGAATGACGGCGGTTTACGATGCCACGAATCTTATCGCGCGTCGTCTGCGCCTTTGAACTCGTGATACTCACGCGTTCGCCTGTCAGCGCATTCACGAGCGTAGACTTACCTGCATTTGTACGTCCGACAAGCGCGACAAAGCCACAACGAAAATTTGGCATTTTTATCCCTTATTTGGCGACCGTCTGACGGTCCATGCTGCCGCCGGAACGGATTTGTTTCAGTGGAAGAAGCTGCGCTCAAATGCTTAAAAGCAGTTGAATCCCCTGACCCTGTCTATCCGAAAGCCCGTGCCACAATATGGAAAAGGGCATCCAGAAATGGTCAGAATATCGCAGTTTTATATATACCAGCCGGTGCCGAAAAAGTTTCCGACACCGGCTGACGAAAAAAGCAGACGCGGCACCGATGGTGCCGGATCCCAGGGTATTACGAAGCGTGTTTGTAAAACTTTAATTCGGGATCATGCTGTTTGAGCACAACGCCCTCATCGACGATCACTTCCTGAACATTCTCCATCGAAGGCACTTCATACATCACGTCGAGCATCACTTCCTCGAAGATGGAGCGAAGCCCGCGTGCGCCGCTCTTGCGTCGTATCGCCTCTTTGACGATTGCGACGCGCGCATCTTCGGTCACCGTCAGCTTCACATGATCGATATCAAAGAGGCGCTCATACTGGCGAAGAATGCTGTTCTTCGGCTTCCACATGATATCGAGGAGCGCCTTTTCATCGAGCTCGTCGAGCGTCACGATCACGGGAATACGGCCCATAAACTCAGGAATCAGGCCATATTTGATCACGTCGATTGTCTCGACCTGACGGCGCAGTTCCATATCATTGTCCGTCTTTTTCGCCACAGGATCGCTGTGGAAACCGAGACCGCTCACGCCAATCCTGTTCTGAACGATGCTTCCGATATTGTTGAACGCGCCCGAAAAGATGAACAGGATATTGGTCGTATCGACCTGGATCAAGTCCTGCTGCGGCCTATTTTTCGCGCTATCCGGCGTAAACGTCACCGAACCAGACTCGATCATCTTCAAGAGCGCCTGCTGAACGCCTTCGCCGCCGACATCACGCCCTTTGTCACCGCGCGTCGCGATCTTGTCGATCTCATCGATGCACACGATGCCTTTGGAAGTGCGTTCGATATTCTTGCCCGAAGCGATCCACAGATTCTTGATGATATTCTCGACATCCTCACCGACATAACCGGCTTCGGTCAGCGTCGTCGCATCCGCCACCGTAAACGGCACATTCAGAAGCTTCGCGATGCTCTGCGCGATCAGCGTCTTGCCACATCCCGTCGGCCCCATCATCAGGATATTGCCCTTCGTGAGCTGAACATCATCATCCGCATTGAGATGAATATTCTCAATGCGCTTGTAATGGTTATAGATCGCAACGCTCATCGCCACTTTCGCGCGATCCTGCCCAATGATGTGCTCATCGAGGAACTTCTTGATCCGTGACGGCCGCATATCCGACGCGGACACAGTCGTATCTTTCTCCGACACGGCCTTGGCACTTTCTTCCTGCATCAGCATGCCCATGCACTTCATCGTGCATTCATCGCAGATGCACACGCCTTCATTTGGCGTGTCCTTGCGGAAGACGAGTTTACGAACATCTTTTTCTTCTTTGCCGCAGAATGAGCAGCGGATCTTTTTCACACCCATAGATAAGATTTCAACCTGTCAAAAAACAAACTTGTGACTCAGCCGCGCCCGAAGGCGCGGTCATGTGCTGACGCCCTGATGCTCTAAATTACGATTTACTCTTTGCGACGATGATCAACGCGATGATGAGCGCGATGATCACGATCAAGCCGACCGCCAATACGATCTGAAACTTACGATCCTGAAGCAGCTTGCCTGAGCCGCCGGAACCGCCCAGAGGCATCTTGTAATTCATGACTGTCGCAGGCGCGGCATTCTTTGCATTGGTCGCGATCTTCGGTTTTGCAGGATCTTCGCCGAGGGCGGCCTGCTGGCGCGCCATAGACTGAGCGGCAAGGGGCGACACAGGCTGCGGCGCGGGACGAGGTTCGGACGACACAGCCGCCGGACTCGCCTCGGGTTCGG
>JAFZFY010000088.1 GCA_017555665.1 Pseudomonadota bacterium
GTATTTGGCTGACAGATGAATCCGACTGGCTGATTCGTATTAATTGTGTCCCAAAGATTGCGTTTTTTCACAGTCTCCGTGACACGTCTCTTGCTGATCGCGCCCCACAAAAACGCGCAAAAACACGCATTTTTTTTAGGATAATGCAATCGGGATTATAGTCATGATGCGCGAATGGATGAATGGCGAGGTGCGTTATGATGGATCCTGAAAAAAAGAAGCGTTTGGAAGCGGCATATCTCGAAAAGCAGCTTCAGCATCAAGAAAAGGATGAGGCGCTTGAAGAGGAATTGGAAGCGCGAGCGGCGGCGATCCGTGAAAACGGTAAGGAGAATAATCGCATCAGCTCGTATTCGAAGCGGTTTTATACGGCGATTGTTATCGTGTTCGTGGTGTTGATCGGCCTCGGAATCGGCGCGTATCACGCCATAAAGATGCTTGGCGAACCCGCTTGCCGTACCCACTGTTGCGATGGGACATGCTCGCCAAGTGTTGGCCCGGGGACGTGCTCGTATCACGGCGGCGTGTGCGACCCGAGATCGAACCGGAAATAGGCGCGAATGTTTGACTTGCGCGATTGGTGGCGCGCCATGTGCTGAGTGAACACGGCGCAGATAGCGAACGTGGAGATACTGTCCTTTGTTTTACCTAAAACGGGTTCGCGTCAGCGAACCCACCGCCCTCTCCAAACTGGAGAGCAGCAGACGCGCCGGGTGAGGTAATTGCTAATTTCTAATTATCCTCACCCGCATACCCCTTGCTCACACTTCTGTCCATCTCCGCACTGATTGCCGCAAGCCCCACAATTGGAGGCGTCATTCTTCTTGTCAACACACACGCCTAAACAAATTTCAAATCCGGATTGATCGCATTTACAATTGCCTTGATCACAGCTTTGGTTTTCACCGCAAGCGATATCACATGCGCCACAATGTTCCTTATCCGTCATCAAATTATAACATTCATCACCACAGGTATCAGTGCCATTACACTGGCACACGCCGTCCACACAATGCTTATTGTTTCCACACTGATGATTACATGCGCCGCAATGGGAAGGGTGCTCATTGAGATTAACGCATTCGCCACTACACGCAGTCATTCCTTCTTGGCAAACACATGTTCCATTCTGGCATTCATTACCAGGAGTACAATGGATACCGCATCCGCCACAGTTGTTGTTATCCGATGAATAACTCGCTTTCTTAACACAGCTTTTATTGCAACATTGCTCATCCGATTTACATGCTGTACTGCAACCGCTGGTATCCCCTCCTTTAACGCACGTAACACCATTGCATAGTGGCGTAGCATTGGGACATTTATTATCACAGGAACCACAGTTATCGTTATCCTTGGCATCAACACATTTAGCACCGCAGGCTGTCAGCTCATCCAGAATACATAGGCAGCTACCATTTACACATGTTTGGTCATCACTGCACTTATTGCCACAAGCACCGCAATTTTCTTTATTACTTTTCACGCACTGGGCGTCGCAAAACAGCTCGCCATCTGAACACTTACATTTGCCATCTATGCAAATCTGGCCCCCCGTACATTCATTTCGGCATGCGCCGCAATTCAATGCGTCTTTCTGCAAGAACACACACTCGGTCCCACAGGTCTCTGCCCCTTCGGCACATCGGCAGTTCCCTTGATCACATATTTCATTGTTGCCACAGGCTTTGCCACATTCGCCGCAATTGGATTCATCGCTCTGAATACATTGCGAATCACACATTAAATCATTGGCATCAGAACACTTGCATTCCCCATCCACACATGTCTGGTTGTCGCCACACTTGTTATCGCAGGAACCGCAATGATCTTTATCATTCTTTACACATTGCGAATCACACACCAAATCATTGGCATCAGAACACTTGCATTCCCCGTCAACGCATGCTTGGTTGTCACCGCACTTGTTATCGCAGGAACCGCAATGATCTTTATCATTTTTTACGCATTGCGAATCACAGAGTATTTCATCTTGCGCTGTGCATTTACAAACACCATCTGTGCACTTCTGACCGTCGCCACACGCTGGGTCACAGTTAGCCACGCACTGGCCTTCTGAGCATTTTTCTCCTTCACCACACGCAGGATTACACACAGCATCTGTTCCCTCTTGCGACGCGGTCTCGTTGTTGCACCCGAAAGCGCCAAAGGCAGCGAACATCAATGAAAGAGAAAATAAAACGGAGGATGGATTAAACTTGAACATATCTCAAACTCTGGTCGATGATATATAAAAAGTATTGGGGTACCCACGGCGACCCCATTCTGCCCAAAGAAAAATATGGCGAGCCCAATGTGCGACTAAGCCATATAAAGTCTAACATTTTGGCTTTCAAAATAACAGTTTCAACGAGATTTTTTGCCAAGTTTTGGGGGCTATGCACAACCTTTGTGCTTATACACGCCTTTGTTTTACCCAAAATGGGTTCGCGTCAGCGAACCATTAATCGCCCTGAAGGGGCGACTGCGTACAGCCCGGGGTGAGCGCGAAGCGCGTAACCCCGGGTAACTGGCGCGCTAGCGCCGGGTGAGGTAATTGCTAATTATTCTCGGTGTCCGTGCGCAATGACTGTTCGGGCAGCGCGTGGCTGAGCCAGTTCGCAAAGGGGAGATAAGTTTCTCCGGCAAAGCGCGTGAGGACTTTGATGTCGTCCTCGGGATAATGCTCAAGAATCGCGTAGGTCACGGTCATCAGCGAGGTTTTATCGGTGAATGCATGGATGAGGCATTGGTTTGTCTCTTTGATGTCTTCGCGCTGTGCGTCGGTCAGCTTTTTGAGCGAATCCGGGGATGTGATGAATTTTTCGAGGATTCTGTGGCTGAAGTTGTAGTAGTTCCAGAAGTAGAGGATATCCAATCTGGCAGCCAGCGAGGTGATTGCGACCGACGAGCGGACTTGACTGTACACTTCGAGGACGGCGTTTTGCGCGAGTCTGGCTTGCCGCCTGTATTTGACAGTGCCCTCAATGATGCCGGCGACGACTTCGGAGGCCATTTTTGCCTGGACGACATCGGGGACGCCGAGCGGCGTAAGGACGTAGGACATGGCGGTCGCGAGCGGCCAGCTGAGGACGCTTCGGAAGAAATTGCCGCGAATGGCGGGTTTGGCAAAGCCGCGCAGGGTGTTGTGCGTCGCGAGGTAGCAGCCGTTCGCGAGCGCGATGACGCAGAATTTGATGAGCGTGAACCAGAAGCCCGTGCTTTCGAGGCCGAGCGGATGTGTCCAGAGCCAGTCGAAGCCGAGTTTTGCCGCGCTCATGATGGGCACCGAAAAGCCCGTGAAGAAGAGCGACGTGGTCAGATTGCGCCTGTCGATAATCTTGAGTTTCCAGTTGCGCGGACCGATGCCGCTCGCGATGAGATCGACAAGCGCGTTGCGGAATGCCGTTAAGAAGAACCATATCAGCGCGAACTCGATGCCCAGGCAGAGATAGGTCGGAATAAAGCCGATGCCTACCTTGAGCGTGTTTTTGAGCTCGGAGTTCATATAGCGCCATATCGTTTTGGGCGTGATTGCATTCGAGCTGACGAGGTCGCCGTCGACCCATTCGCCATTTTTCTGCATAGCGGAGAGCAGATAGACCTGTTTTTGTTTGATGTCTTTGGGGCGGTGCGCCTTGAGGAGGTCTGCAATCGGCTGTGGGAGCGTCTTGTGGTCGTTCTGCTGTATGGTCTTAAAGGCGCTGGAACTGAACAGGAATTCGTGGAAGAAGCCCATGCCCGGGATTTGAGTGGACCAGCCGACGGAGTCGGAGGCGCATCGCGTATAAAAAGGATGCGCTTGGACATGCGCGCAGAGCGCCGCGATTTCTTCTGGCGCGCGTGCATCCATGCCTTCGGACTTGAGGAAATTGACCACGGCATCTTCGCCATCGTGGATGGCGTGAAGCAGCATTGCGAATTTTGTATAGTTCTCGAGGCCTGCCTGGTGCGCGCAGACCATATTGTAAATCTCGATATCGTTCAGGTTCTTGTATTGTGCGAACAGCGTGTCGATTGCCTTGGGCAGACCTCGGCGAAGCACGCGGATGAACGCGACATAGCCGCCGGTCTCGTGAAGCAGCGGGAGGATATCGCTCTCGGTTTCGAATGCCGAGGGATAATCGATGACCGTTTCATCGACGAGATATCGTGTGGCGCAATAAGTCGGCGTGAGGTCTTCGAGGAACTTGTGCGCGTCCTCATAGCGCGTTTTGCACGTCTGCGCTTCAGGCGTGTTCGCCGCGAGCGTCTTGTATTCGTTTTCGAGATAGAGCACGCGCTTGAGCGCGATGGGGTGCATGGCCTTGAAGATGAGCATGCCGAGCTGGGTGCGCGTGACAAGGCTGCTCTGCGTGATGCTCTCGACATCTTCCCATGGGATGGGCGCAAGCTTGAGCGCGTCGAGATCGGCATAATCCGCATTGAACTCGGGAATTACCTGCGTGTTGATGCGGTCGACGATAATGCGGATGGTTTCGCGTCTGCGGCGCGCATTTTCCGCGAGCCCATCATAAAAAGGCTTGAGCTGGTCGGCATGGGCATCGAGGAACGAGGTGAGCTGGTCATAGCTCTTGGTCTGCGGCGGTATGAACAGATAGGCCTGGCGAGCGCTTTTGGGGCCGACGCTAAATTCGATGCCGACTTGGCCGCGAATGCCCATGATGTCGCAAGCGAGATAAATCTCCTCGATTTTCTGCATATCCGAGAAATCGTAGAAGGAGACGGTGAAGCGCGAAAGCCCCTTGATAAATGCGTTGACGACGAGCAACGTGGGGGATTTGCGGCCTTCGGACATCGAGATGTGCAGATGGTCATCCCAGGTGAGCATCTGTTCGGCAAGTGTCTCTGTCGTTTCGGGGACCTCAATGAGGTCGAGCTCGCGCAGAAGCTGTCGGATGGCGCGCCCTTTTCCGGTCGAAGCCCAGATAAAATCGCTCATCATCTCGAGCTGCGCGCGCCGGTTGCTCTTCATCTTGACGGTGTTTTTCATCAGAGCGAGCTGCACGCGCGCCGTGTTGAGCGGCATCGCGATGTTCTCGGAGTAGCGGATGTGGTGCATGAGCGTCTGAAGCGCCTCGATGCGCCCGACATAGCTCGGGTCTTCGCTGTGCGAGAGCAGGCGGACGTATGCGTCTGCGATGGTGAGCTGCCTCTGTGAGATGAGGTTCGAGAAGCCGGCAGGATGCGAAATCGGCCTGAATTTGATGTCTTCCCTTGCAGGCGTTTCGCTGTTGAGAATTTCGACGAGCTGGCGGACTTCGCGTCCGAAAGAGAGCGCGTTGAGGAGGTTTCCAAAGACCGTTTTCTTTTCAGGACCTTGATTGTTCATGATGTATCCGCAGGGAATGCAGCGGGTGCGGGCTGGCCTATTTCGCGCCGTCGGCGCAAAATACGACCCTGCCCGGCCGCTATTTTCGCCATGGGAGAAAATACGCGGCCGTAGCCGTGCCTATCTCCCTTCGGTCGATACGGCCCGGCACATACGCGGCGGCATCCGGTTACTAAATTTTGCGATAACTGAACCCCGGTGCGATATGTCGCACGAAGTCAGATCAGCGGTGGCTGGTCATTGGAAAGTTGCGCATATAGCCCATATGGGTGGCGTTTATCAATGCGTAATTCGGAATGCGGAATGCGGAATTGGCGCACATCCACGAAGACCATCGGGCTTCCCGTTTTGTAGCCCCGGTTGCGCAGCAACCGGCGGTGGGGAATGCACGTCCCCCGACGGTTGCGAACCGTGATTTGGCGCGGATGTCGGAAAAATCAAAAAAAAGCGCGCCGTATGCCGTGAGGCATAGGCGCGCTGGCGGCCGCGTATCGGCCGAAGGCCGATAGCGGCGCGACAAGGAAAATCAAACGATTACGGATTTGTCGTCCATTCGATGTTGTCGATCGTGGTCTGCGGGCCGAACTGCTCGATGAGGAGCTTGACGTTTCCGCTGAGGTTGATCTGGCAGGGCGGCATGTTCTGGATGGTTTCGTTATCCTCGAGTTCGAATGTGCAGAGCTCGGTGCCGTTTGCTGAGACTTTGAGTGAGCGCTTGTCGGCTTTGGTGAAGGCTTTGCGCGCCTGGAGCGTCAGCGAGGCGATGCCGCTTTCGAGCGTCGTTTCGAGCGTGCCGCCGTCTTTGGCCGACTTGTTGAACATGATGCCGTCGCCGTCAATCGCGTAGGCGTCGAGACCGATACGACCTTTTGTATATGTCCATGTGATGCCGGTTTCTTCGTTGGTGTAGGTACCATCAAGATAGGAAGTCTTGTTGGACGACGTGATGCCGGTGAAGGTTTCGGTGATTTTTTCGGACTTTGACTCGGTGGCCTTGATGGTGGCTTTCATCGAGCAGGTCTGGGATTCCGCATAGACGGAGGAGAGCTCGACGCCGATGGTGGCCGTGGTGTCGGGCGTGACATCGGATTTGACGGCCATATTGAACGTGATCTCGGTATCGCCCGCAGGAATCGTGGCATTGAGCGGCGCATCTTTGAAGAAGGCGTCATCTGCGACGATCGTGAGGTCTGTAGGCTGTGCGTTCGGGCGTGTGAGCGCGGCGCGGACTTGGAATTTGGAACCTGCGGGAAGCTCGCACGGGGCGTTTTCGGGGCATGCGCCAAGGCTTTCGGAGGTCAGGATTTCGAGTTCGCCGACCGCGAGCAAATAGGAGCCGTCATAGCCGACGATTGTCGTGGTGACTTCGCGGCCGTCGTAGGCGGCGGTGATGACGAGCGAGCCGGAGGTGGGCATGACAATGCTCGAGACCGTGCAGAATGCATCGCCTTTCTTGAATTCGCAGGACGTGGGCAGCGCATCGGAGGTGTTGTAGCTGAGCGCGATCGCGCCGTCTTCGGGGGCTTCGCCATTGAGCTGGATCGTGACTTCGACTGGGGCGTTCCATTCGGCGGCTGCCGGGGCGTTGATGGCCTTGATGCCGAAGCCGGCAAAGAGGTCGTCGGCGCTGCGCGGCGCAATCTTGGAGCGCTGGTAGTCATAGACGAGGATGCCGGTCACATCGTAGGTCGCGCCGACTTCGACGAGCTTGTTGAGCGCTTCGGTGCCGAGGACATAGTCATCGATATAAGCCGTCGTGCTATTGGCGTCCGTGCAGACATAAGACGCGCCGTTCTTGATGCTTTCGTCATAGCTGTTGACCGTGAGGGCGTTGACCGTGACGAGAACGGAGTCATAAACATTCTTGCTGCCGTCGGCATTCGAGTCGGCTGTGGTTTCGGCTGCCGTGAGGACTTTGGGCGCGATCGTGTGGCCGGAGCTGAGGACGGTCACGTGGGTCGGCTTGATTTCGACGAGGCTGAAGTAGGGATCGAGGTTGCCGCGGACTTCGACGAGGTCGCCGGCTTTGACTTTTGCCGCTTCTGTGCTGCTGTAAACAAAGACGCCGGCAGGCTCGGTCTGATCCTGGATGAAGAAGCCGGTCAGCGAGGAACCGTCGAATTTGTTGGCAATCGCGGTGACAACGCCCTGCGTCTTGATGAGCCCTGTGGGGAGCGTGTCGGCGATGAACGCGCTGCGGATCGCGGGAATCGTGGTCATTTGGAGCGAGCAGCCCAGGCCGTCTTCGTTGTTGCCGTCATCGGGGCAGGCATCGCAGTTGTCGGCGATGGTGTCGCCGTCTTTGTCGTAGCGGTCATCGCAGGTGTCGCAGACATCGCCGATGCCGTCGCTGTCGGCGTCCGCCTGATCGGCGTTCGCATCATTCGGGCAGTTGTCCTTGAGGTTCGCGATGCCGTCGTTGTCGCGGTCGTTGGGGTCGACATGCTTGGGGCATGTGTCGTCGTTTGCGGCGCACGTTGGATAGAAGTCGCAGATATCGCCCAAGCCGTCGTTGTCGTAGTCTGCCTGCTTGCGGTCGGTGTACTGCGGACGCACGGGGTTGAACATGTCGGGGCAGTTGTCTGCGCTGTCGGGGATGCCGTCGCCATCGCGGTCATCTGCTGCGGATGCGCTTGCATCATACAGGGTCGTCTGCTGGTCACTCGTGTCGGCTTTGCGCGTGCGTTTGGGAACGCAGGTCGGCTCATCCGCAAGATCTTCGGCTTTGCAGAACACGAGCTTGTACTTGTTTGCGGCTTCGATGGCCGCCAGTGAATAGGAACCGCCGTTGGCGTTGACGTTGACCTTTTTGGCGACGCCGCAGCCATCGAATGCATCGCCTTTGTCCATGATGTTGGCATCGCCATAGAGGAACTTGCCGTCGATCATGACGAGCGTGATGTCTTTATTTTCGGCATCAATGACTGCGCGGTGATTGGTGCGCGTCGGATAGGCTTTGACAATCATGAGGTCGGCGTGCAGACCAACTTTGATCTGGCCGATGGAATTTTCGAGACCGAAGGCGACCGCGTTGTTATAGGTCGGCATCTTCCAGATCTGATAGTCGCTGAAATAGCTGTTGTAGTGATTTTTGTTGAGGTAATCGACGCACGCGAGCTCGCGGAGCATGTTCGCGGATCCGGAATAAATCCAGTCGGTGCCGAGGCCGACCGTGACGCCGAGCATATCGAAGAGCGGTGCCTGCGCGGTATCGCCATACAGGGAGACGTTCGTGCGCGGCGACCAGATCAGCTTGACGTGATTTTGCGCCATGTGGTCGATGATATCGGGTGTCGCTGCGATGCCGTGAATGATGGCGGTGTTCGGCTTGAAGATGTCTTTGGCGTCGGTGCCTTTGCCGTCAATGCCCTGGCCATTGAGGCAGAGCAGTTCGTTGACAGCGCCCTGATTGATGCCTTCGGCGATGTGCGGGCCGTAGGGGCACGAGTCATCAAAGTTTGTGACGGAACTGTGGTACTTGTAATCGGAGCAGGACGATTTGGTGATGTAGTTCTCGTTATCGCCGGAGTCGCCGAGCGGGAATGTCTGATAGACGGATTTGACGCCGTCGAGCGCCTGCTTGTCGAGGTTGCGCGCGAGCCCGGAGACGCTTCCGGAGCCGAAGATCGAGGTGGTGCCGCCCATGATCGAGCGCAGCTCGACGACCTCGTTGTCGTTGGTACTTGGTCCGGGGACTTTTTTATGGCCGTTTACGCCTTTGCGCCAGTCATAGCGGTGATCGAAGCGTTCGTCTCCCCATTTGCCGGGCACGCCGTTCGAGTAGGTGAGATGCTCGTGGCCGTTGATGAAGCCCGGGGTGATGACGGCTTCGGGGCACGTGATGACGGTCGCGTTTGCGGTGTTATAGTCATCGCCGCAACCGACGTAATCGATCTTGCCATCTACGATGGCGACCATGCCGCCTTTATAGGTCTTGTCGAGCCCGAGGACATCGCCGCGAAGGATGATGGTGCTGCCGGAGCCTGTTTTTTCGCAGGTGTTCGCGGTATCTGTGATTTCGAGCGTGCCGCACTGGATCTCGTCGGGCGCGTCAACGCCAGGAGGAATGACCGGGCGCGTCTTGCATTCGCCCACGGTCGTGTCGCAATACTCCGTTTCGGGGTCGCATGCCGGATCGCAAGCAATCGCGGGCTTATCGCATTTGCCTGTGGTGGCGTTGCACGTCTGGCCGTTCGGACAGCCTGTGACGGTGCAGTCTTCACCAGAGGCGTTGCACAATCCGGAAACGGCATCGCAGATCTCGCCAGAAGGACAGCCGGTTGTCGTGCATGATTCGGACGGAGGCGGCACGCACAGCCCGGTGTTCGTGTTGCATACCTGGCTGCTCGGACAGCCCGTTTTGACACAGCTCGTTTCGGGCGTGATCTCGATCGGGTCACATATATTCGTGCTGAGGTTGCATGTGTATCCGCTGGGGCAGCCGTCTACGGTGCAGTTCGAGGTATGGGGTTTTGACCGCGATACGCACTGATCGTAATCGCAGTACAGCCCTTCGGGACAGCTCTGGGCACAGAAATTTTCACCGTGGCAGATGCTTTTCGTGGATGTCGTCTCGCACGAATCCGCGCATTTCTGGTAATATAATCTGCCGTTTACACCGCAACGGAGTTGCGTGGCATTGTCGAGACAGACAGGGATGAACGATTCGGGCGTGCATTCTGTTTTTACTTCTTCACAGCCGCACAAACCGAGTACGGTGAACATTCCAGCGAGAAACAGCAGTTTCTTTTTTCTGGTCATTTGAGCCTCCTTATAGGGATATAAAGACAACAATGACCGCATAGCGGTCTATTGTGTGTGAAAATATATTTTTATTATATTTTTTCCCGCCCCTGGCTTGAGTGGGAATAATGTTTTTATTTGTGGCCAGAGCGGTTTTTGGCATGGCTACCTTGAAATCACAGGAAATGCGATAAAATATCTGATCTGAATCACGACCAAAATTCTTCGCATATTGTGTTGCTGAATCACACCTCTGCGGATGCCTGCAAACACAAAGATATCCTGATTGATATTCGCTCTGATGTCAATCGTTCACGGGGATTTTTAGCGTAAAGGCAGCAGACAAAAGGCAATAGGCAGTAGGCAGTAGTTTGTTATACACGGGCTTTGATCTGAGGGGATAGGGGCGTGTGACGGCACTCGCTGTTTCTCCCGGTGGAATCGATTGGCACGTAGGCGAAATAAGCCCCCTAGAACCTCATAGCCTTAGGAAAACATCAGATTCATAGCCACAGTCGTAGAACAGAGCCAATCGTTTCCCGTGTATTTTAGGGCATTTGGGGCTTGGTTGGGGCGGCCGTGTCTTGCGTTTCGAGGACTGCCTGAAGGAGGCATAACGAGAAGCACTGGCTGATATATTTGAGCGTGTTTCGCCTGCCTTTGGGACGATTTTTGAGCATATCGTTCATGAGATCAAGCCACTTTGGGAGGATCTGATAGGCGTTGGTGATGGCCGTGCCGAGGCCGGGGAGATGCACTTTGTTCCAGAAAGAGAGGATTTCTTTAGGTCTGACCGCGCGCGTCGCCCATGTGATCAGCGAAAAGACATAGCATCCGCGGATCATCATGCGCGCAGTGGCTTCGAGACCGGTAAGCCAGTTCCAGTTCCCGGCGAAATCCCAGGCGAGTATGAGCCCGCCCAGAAGGCTGATGACGAGCGTGATCGCCCAGAATTTGGGCCACCAGATGGCTTTGAGCACGTTTCTCGCCTTGAAGCCGAGCATGGCGAGCCATATCGCGAGCGCGATGGCAGACCAGAGCAGCACGCCTTGGATCTGCATGATGAGCGTGAGGAGTGCAACCGGGGCGACCATGGCGCGTGTTCTGGGCGTGAGTTCGTCCGGTTTTCGGCGTTTGGATGCGACTTTAAGGCTTGAGATGATCTCGAAAGTGTCTTTGCGCGTATCGGTGCTGGGGCTTGCGGTGCTGCCGTCTTGCTCTGACGCGGCGTGGGCGCGTGATTCATCGGTGTTGCCGTGGGCAGCCTGGGGCATCTCGGCATCATTCGGGGCGCAAGTGTCGCCGTCGGGGAGCGCGATATCGGCGTGTGTGCTGCTCGCATTTTCCAGTGTTTGCGGGGGATTGTCGTGTGTGTCGCTGGGGGCACACGGCGCGTCATCATGCGCCTGGCTGGGGGGCAACTCGGCGGCTCTGGCCTCGATCTGGCGGAGGACATTCCTGCCGAGCCTTGAGCCGATCAAGCCGGCAAGCGCTCCGCAGACAAATGTGATGCCGAAAAACAGACCGAGCAGGCTCCAGCCGAGCGTGGAAGTCCACTCGACCGAGAAGAACTTGGAGATGAGCTTGGCAACGACATCGATGAAATCTTCCCCATAGTAGATCCAGATCTTGACGACGGACTGGATCTGCGACCACGTGAGCGTGAGCGCGCCTGCGAACATGGCAGCCGGGAGTGCCGCCGGTGCCGCGAGCAGCGCGAGCTCGACGACAAGCGCCTCGCTGAGGATGCCGAATACGGGGCCGGCGATGATGCCGCCCGGAGAAAGGCATTTGATGCAGGCTGCGATAATGGCCGTGCATATCGAGCTGCCGCGTGCCGGGAATATCTTGCGCTGCGCGATGAGCAGGATGATGCTGAGCGTGCACATGATAAAGCCGGTCTTTGGCACGTGCAGGACGTGCAGGAACGTGCCGAGCGTCAGTTCAAGGCCGCCCCAGAGCGTCCCGAATACCGTCACGTAAGCCCAAAATTTGTCGCGTTCAGCCTGAGAACTCGCCATGATCTGCCGTATTTTCATGGATTTGAGTGATGATTTGTCGAGGGGGTAGCGGCGTATTGGCAGCGGCGCTATCTCGCCTGCGGCTCGATACGCGCTCGCGGCGCTGGCTAGCTCGCTTTTGCTCGCTACGCCGCGCCAATAGCCGCGCAGGGGGAGACTTCCCCCTCCCAAAACGATCAGATGCGCCAGAGAAGCGCCAGACCTGGGAAACTACCACTAATGCAACAGCGTTGCAATAATGGTTCCCGCTGCTGATAGCCCCGAGGAGATGGCTTCGACGATCGTGGAGCCGCCGGTTTTGCAGTCGCCGGCATAGATCACGTTGGCGCAGTCGTCTGTTTTCTGGTCAGCCTTGCTTCCGATGGCGCGTATGATGAGATCGAAGTAAGGGAGGGGATGTGTCGTGTCGTCGAGCGGGATCCACTTGCCGTCGATGAAGTGGTTTTTGCGCACCCAGAGGGTTTTGTGCGCGTTTTGCGCTTCGATGCGGACGGGGCTTGTCATGCCGTTGAGCTGGATGTGTTTTTCGAGGAGTTCGAGGAAATCTTTACGGGAAATTTTCATGTCGGAGATGCCGCGCCGGATGAACATCTCGACAGAAGCCGCGCCGAGCGCGGCGGCAGTCATCGCGCAGTCGGCGGCGACATTTCCGCCGCCGATGACGGCGACATTTCCGGATGTTTTGTATTTCTGCGGGTCGTAGAGATAATCCATATAGGAGACGCTCAGCTCTTCGCCGGGAATTCTGAGCGGCGTGCAGTTGGGCTCGCCAGTGGCGACGATCACGGCATCGAAATCGCTGGCAAGTGCGCATGGATTCTCGATTTTGGCATTGAGATGCAGGGTCATACGGTCGGGAATGTGGATGTATTTCCAATCGTCTTCGATGATGCCGTGTGGGAGGCGTTCATCGGGGATCATGTTGAGCGCGCCGCCGATTTCTTTGCGCGCCTCGAAGATATCGATGCGGAAGCCGGCGCGCACGAGCCTTGAGGCGGCGGCCATGCCGGCGGGGCCGGCACCGATGATGGCGACTTTCTTGCCGTTAGGCTCGGGGATGCCAAGGGATTCGGCTGGCGTGCGGTGGGCGTGCAGGATTGCGGCTTGAATCTTGGGGATATTGATCGGGAAGTCGATGCGCGACCGCGTGCATGATGCCATGCAGAATTTGTCGGGGCAGATGAGGCCGCAGGTAAGTCCCATGGGGTTGTTGCGCGTGATGGCATGCACGGCATCCGGCCAGCTGTTCGCACGCGCGAAGGCGATGAACTCACGGGGATTGCAGCTGACAGGGCATGCATTCATGCAGGGTTGCGACTTGCACTGCAGGCAACGGTTGAGTTCGGCTTGTAATTGGAGCTTGTTGATAAAATGCGTCATAGGGGGATGGTCCATTTTTTTGCGTTTTCGCTTGCCAATGAGGGCTTGCATCCATAAAAATCGGAATTTCGTGGATGGCGAGCGTTTGTCGTTCGTCTGTCCTCAGGATATGAATAATTGATTTAGAGCATTCCGGGAACGGATTTATGGCACAGAACCAGAAAGAGCGTGAATCGCGAGACGCGAAAGTCGATAACGGCATGTCGCCGCCGGCGCGGAAGAATAAGCGTCCGCCGCAGTTTGAGCATAAGAAAAAGCCGCATCGCGTGCAAGGCGAAGGCGTGGCGGAGAAGCCGCATCGCGTGCAAAGCGAAGGCGTGGCAGAGAAGCCGCATCGTGGGCATCGCGAATCTTCGGAAAAGGGGATGCATCATCGCGCGCAGAATGCGAAGCCTGCGCAGCGGCGCGGGACGCGCAATCCGCGCGAGCTCGTCGTCGAGGCGTTGATCCGCATCGAGGGCGGCGGATTCTCGAACATCGTGTGGGATAATGCCATGCGTTGCAGTGATCTGAGCAATCTGGACAAGATGCTGGCGACGCGCATTTTTTACGGCACGCTTTCGAACATGCGTCTGATCGATGCGCTCTGGGCGGATATCGAGCCGGAGATGCTCAGGCGTGCGGACAACATCGTGAAGATGACGCTTCGCAGCGCGATGTATCAGCTCGTGTTTTTGGATCGCGTGCCTGCATATTCGATCGTCTCGACGAGTGTGGATATCGTGAAGCGCTTGAGAAATCAGGCCGCGAGCGGCTATTGCAACGCGCTGTTGCGCAAGGCGGTGGCGCGTCAGAGCACCCCGGAAGGGCTGGCATACAAGCCGACAGGGGACACGCTGGTCGATTTTTCGGTGAAATACAGCCTGAATGAAGCGCTTGCCAGCCTGATCCTTCGCGAATTCGGAGAAGACGCGGAGACGATCGCGCAGAGCATGCTTTCGGTGCCGCGCATGGTGTTGCGCGTGAACCGTTCGCGCACGGACATGTCGGAATTTGAATCGCGCGAATCGGTATCGGTGGAGCGCAGCGCGCTGCTTCCTGAGCTGGCATGTGCCGTGCTGAACCGTCATCAGGCGATCGATGATGCGATCGAGAAAGGGGATGTCTGCGTTCAGGATGAGGCGGCGCAGCTGGCTGTGTGCGGTCTGGGCATGCCGTCTGAATGGGGCGTGTCGGGGAGTTCGGAAGTCCATATCTGGGATGCGTGTGCCGGTCTCGGGGGCAAGACGATCCATATTCTCGATGAGATCGCGTGTGACAAGGGAGACCGCCAGTATGCGGTGCTGAGCACGGATCTGTATGCGAACAAGCTGGAACGGCTGAAGGATTATCAGCAGAAATATTTTCCCGACCAGAAGCTGATCACGAAGGCGCGTGATCTGACCGTGGGCGGGAGCGTGCCGCTTGCGCCGTTTGATGTGATCCTTGTCGATGCGCCGTGTTCTGGGCTCGGCGTGCTGCGCAGGCACCCGGAAGTCAAGCTGACGCGCACCACGGAGGCGATCGAGTCGCTTGTCGTCCTGCAGAAGCAGATTCTGGACAATGTGTGCCGTCATCTGAGGGTGGGGGGCATCCTGGTCTATGCGGTGTGTTCGATCACGCTGGAGGAATGTGAGCATCAGGTCGAGTCATTTTTGGCCTCGCACCCGAACTATCGCGCGGATGCGCTGCCGGCATCATGCCTTTGCGGGCGTGAGTCGTCGCATTACGTGAAGTACCTGCCGCATGCCGATGGATGCGATGGGTTCTTTATTGCGCGATTTATGCGCTTGTCTTAACTGATATTTTGACAATAAAGCGGTCGTAGGTGTAAAACCAGACGACTTTTCATGCACTGAAACGAATCAGTGTGTTTTACTGCAATCCAAACGAGAGAATTATGATGAGATTTAACGCGAAATTGATGGTTGCCCTGTTGACCGCATCCATGGCTTTCGGGGTCGTTGGTTGTAAAGGCGAGCCGCCTGCAGATCCATTGGCAGCCGGCATGGCCGATAAGGTTGCTAACGGTTTGGAGATCTCGATCGTTTCGTTAGAACTCGCCAAACCTGATTTCATCGATATGAATGGCAAGGCCGCACGTCCAGTGAAGGAACAGGCGGAAGTGGCGGTTCTTCGCGTCAAAATCAAGAATACAAGCGGCACCGAGCTCGCGTATTCGCCGCGTCATTTCGAGACAAATCCGAAAGACCGCGTTCAGCTGTGCACGAAACCGAGCATGGATGACGGCTCGCGTGTGAATGTGAAGGCGATCGCGTTCAATATGACGAGCCCGTATCATACGGCACGTCAGTACACAGAGACGAACGTGAAGATTCCCGCCAATGGCGAGATCGTGGATGAATACCTGTTCGAGCCGCCCAAGACGGCAGGGCAGCCGCTCGTGGCACTGCTTCCTGGATCGATGTTCGGCGTTCAGGGGACGCTGAAGTTCATGGTTCCCAATATCACGAAAGCCGCAGAACAGAAGCCTGCGGGCCTCAATACGGCGATGACGATCGACGGCATGGAAGTGAAAGTGACCGAGGTCATGAAGAAATATGCAGAGCTTGAGCCGAATACCAAGCCTGCCACGCCGCTTAAATATGCCTATGCCTATACCAAAGATCCGGTCATGGCAGTGACGGTTTCGATCACGAATAAATCCTCTGCCGAACTGAGCTATAATCCGAGCCACAGCGCGAAGATCGCCGGCATCAATATGGCGTTTGCAAACAGCCCGCAGAAGCGCGTGATGCTCGACAATACAGTGCATGCCAAAGGTCAGGTCGTCGGCAAGATTGCCGTGAAAGCAGGCGCGACGATCTCCGACGTCTATCTGTTTGAAGCCCCGAGTTCGTCTGGTGAACTGAGCTTTGATATTTCGGGTCATATCTTCAGCGTCAGCGGCATGTATCGCTTCGCGCTCCGCTATGACGATATCACGCTTCAGGAACCGAACCTTGAGCCGTTCAAAGATGCGGAAGAAGCCGGCGAAGGCGAGGAAGGCGAGGAAGAGGAAGGCGCGGCAGAAGAAGGCGCAGGTGATGCAGCCGCCGATGCGGCACCTGCAGCCGAAGCGGAAGAGGCTGCTGCCGAATAAGATACAGTCGCATCTGTAGAACCGAGCCAGTTGTCTATGATTTCTGCCGAGTTATGGCAGAGAGCGTTTGCTGCCACGATGCAGCGTGTTTTGACCGCGCAATTTTGCGCGGTCTTTTTGTTATGCGCTCCCGCCGTGTATGCCCAGGATGTGAACGCGCCGGAGGCTCGTGATGCGCATGCGGTGCGCGCAGATGGGGGCGAGACAGGCATTGAAAAAGCAGGGGATGCCGTGCGTCTGGAGACCATTTCAGTTTCCGAGACTGCCGACGATGGTGAGGTGTTTCTTGAGCCGTCTGTGCCGTATCAGGCAGAGCGCGTCTTCGATGGGGCGCGTGTGGGGCTTGAGACTTCGGGCATGCTTTCGGGGATGCCGTCCGTGCATGCGGCGACGCGCGGCAACCGTCTTCAGCGCGCGTCGCTGACTTATCGCGGCGCGTCTGCGCAGGATGTCGTCGTGCGCTATCAGGGGGTGCCGATCAATGCGCTGTCGGACGCAGGCGCGGATCTTTCGCTGATCCCGGTGCAGCTTGTATCGCGCGCGCGCATTGCCGGGAGCGGCGCGTCTGCCGTGCATGGGGCAGATGGCGCGCTCGTCGATCTGTATGCGGCACAAGGGGACACGCCGCTGTCTGCATCGCTGACAGCCAGTTCCCTGGGGGATTTCAGCCTCTTTGGGCGCGGTCAGGCCGGTTCCGAGGCCGTGGGGCTGGACGGCGCGGTTTTCGGCGACATGTCGCCGGGACGCTTCGGATATGTCGACGCACAGGGGACACGCCGCATCCGGGAACATAACGGAGCATCGCGCGTGGGCGGGCAGCTCATGGGGCATGCCGATCTGCCTGGGGCGCGCGTCGATGGGTTTTCTCTGTTCAGCCGGATCGAGCGCGAAGAAGCAGGATTTTCCGAATATCCGTCGCGTTATCGCGATGCGTCGGAACAGCTCTGGCTGTCGCTTTCGCAGGTGCGCGCGCGATTTGCGCCGGTCTGTGCGGGGCAGTCGGATCTGGCTGCCGGCGTGGCGGTATCGCATCGGTCTTTTCACGATGTCTATGATAACCCGACATCGCTGATCGGGAGCGTGCGGACGCATTCCGAGTACCTGGAAAACCAGACCTCGGTGTTTTCTGAGATGAATTTTATAGCCGGAAGCTGGTCGCAGACGGTGCTGCATGCCGGGTATGCGCTTGAGGATGTGCAGGCGGCGCATCTCGTGGCTGGGCAGATGGTCGATGTGTCGCGCACGGATCACGTGCTGACGCTTGCGGTGACGGAAAAAATGTCGTTCATGCAGGATCGTGTCGAGCCGTATATGGGGGGTCGCACGGACTGGAAAGTCGGCATGGATCCTCAGTTTTCGGCGTTTGCGGGGATCCGTTATGCGCCGCATCGCGATGTCGGGGTGTTTGCCTCTGTATCGATGACGGGGCGTTACCCGTCCTTTGACGAGCTGTATTATCGGACAGAGTTTTTGCGCGGCAAGGCGGGGCTTTTGCCGCAGCGTGCAGTGCTCTGCGAGGCGGGGATGCGTTATGACCTGGCAGATGTGCTGTCGCTGTCTGTGGCGGGGTTCTATAACCTGTACTGGGATCTGATCCGTTTTTTGCCGGTCACGTCGTATCTTTATGAAGCCAGCAACCTGCCGTTTTCATTTTCACGCGGCGCGGAAATCTCGCTGGATGCGATGCTTTGGGATCACCTGGTGCTTTCGGCAGCTTACGGATTTGCGGACGCGCACACGGGGGCGCAGCTTTTGGCAGGCGTGCCAGCGCACACGCTTGGGGCATCTGTCGGCTATCGCGATGATGTGTTTGATGTGCATCTCGATGTTTCGTACACGTCTGAGGTGCCGAGAAACGTGCTTGGCACGAGCTTTGTGCCGGATAAGTTCAGGCTTGATATTTCTGCGGATATGCGCCTTTTCGGGGGGCTGAAGCTGTCGATGTCGATCGCGAACCTTTTGGATGACCGCAGCTCAGAGGATGTATTGCAGCGGCCGTTGCCGGGTCGTCATGCGTTTGTGGGGCTTCGATACGAATAGCGCGAGTATAGGTTTGTGGGCATGCGCGGGGGCGTTGCGGGGGCATCCCCCGCATCGGGGGTAGGCGCGTATTGACGGCGCGATGCGCCGGAAATAGCGCCGCAGGGGGCTTGGCCCCCTGCCGGATCAGCTGCGGAATGGGCCGAAAGATTTGAGGTTTCCGGGGAGGACGGCTTCGGAAATGTCCTGATTCATCGCGTTCATGCGGGCTTTTCGCACGGCAGATTTGCGCCAGAGCGCGGCCATGAGGCCGAAAGCGGCGAAGACCGAGATCATGAAGAAGAGTCCGTCATGCGAGAAGATCGAAGCGAGCAGGTTTTCGCCGCGCGACATGTTCTGGTGCCAGACGGAGAACGCGGCTTCGGGGGAGCGCCCGAAAGTCTGGATGAATGCTTTGTCGAAGGGCGTGCCTGTGGCGACATCCGCGATGAGTTTTTTGACGGCATCGTCGCCGTTTTCTTTGGCGAGCCAGGAGACGAAATGCGCGCTTTCGGCGTAGGCGAGATCGACGATGGTGCCGATTTTCCCGAAAGCATTGTCGATGGCGGCGAGATCGAGGAGCTGCCCGGCCATGGCTGCTTTTGCGAGCGTTTCCGCGCGGTTGATGTTCCAGTCCTCGGTGGCGGTCATGGCGAGCCCTTCGTAGAACCAGTGCGGGAATTCGTTATTTTGGGCGAATCTGCGGAGCGCGACGTGGTTGAGCTCGTGGGCGAGCGTCATTTCGGGCTCGATCTTTGAAGTGCCGTTCGGCGCAAGCCGGATGAGGATCACGCCGTCGCGAAGGATCGTCAGGCCGGCAGCCCAGTCGGGGGCGCGTCCTTTCGAGCCGAGCGCGTCGAAATACATGTTGATATTTCCGATCAGGTAGATGTTGACATCTTCGAGCGTTTCGGCGGGCAGAAAACGCATATTTTTTTCACGCGCCTTCTGCGCCGTGGCCATGACAGCTTCAGCGCGCTGCCCGTATTCCTTTGAGAAATAGAAATGCAGCGTGGAAAGATCGCGTTTTTCAAGCCCGTCCATGACCGGATGCGAGAGCCGGCTTTCGCGTCCCATCCATTCTTCGACCTGTGTGTCGGTGATGTTGAGGCTGAGCGTTTCGGTCTGCGTTCCCTGCGCAGACGCATCAAGGGGCATGGCGATAGCAGTGATCGAGAGTAGAAGTATCATCGCTATATTTATAATATATTTCATAACACACCCCATTTGATATTTGCAGTGCCATGATTGGCTCTGAGGCATGTTCTTTAATCACTTGTTTTGTGTTGTCAAACGGTGGAAAATTTGTTTTTTTGACGCCTGCTACTGCGCGTGGGCGCAGTACGCAGTCGCCGCCGGCTATTGCTTGCGCAATACGCCGTCGGAAACGCATGGGAGGCTTGTGTCATGTCTGGATCGCACATCATCCTTTATGGCGGTTCGTTCAACCCGCCGCATTTTTCGCACCTTTTGTTTGTCGCGGCGCTTGGGGCGTGTTACCCGGAGGCGGAGATCTGGGTCGCGCCGACGTATGCGCATGCGTTCGGCAAATCGCTGATGGATTATGAGCTTCGCGTTCAGATGCTTGAGGCGATGTTTGCGCCGTATCGGAATGTGGTCGTATCGACGATCGAGCGCGATATGCATCGCGAGACGAGCTATACCGTCGAAGTCGTGCGCGAGATTCTGGTGCAGCGCCCGGGGGTGCGCGTTTCTGTGGCCGTGGGCGCCGATATCGTGCCGACATTGCCGCAATGGCGCGAATACGATGCGCTTTGCGAGATTGCAGATTTTATCGTGTTCCCGCGCGAGGGCTATGACAACACGGGGACGGTTCCGATGCCGATTTTGCCGGGACTGTCGAGCTCGGAGATACGGGCGATGATGGCAGAAAATAAGGATGACCCGCGTTTGCGCGCGATGATTCCGCCAAGCGCATTGGCGATTTTAAGACAGTAAGTTTGTGGGGGTAAGTTTGTGGGGGAA
>JAFZFY010000089.1 GCA_017555665.1 Pseudomonadota bacterium
ATGAAGAGGGGGAGAGTGCTATTCAGCCGTATTGGGTGATGACGAGCGGCAATGATATCATTGACGATATGATTGAGCGTAATCCTCAGCATCGTGAGCGTCTTGCACGATTGATGAATGGCGAGACGCTGAGCGTTCCAATATATAAAAATATTTCATATCGTGATCTTCAAAGCAATCCCGAGTCGATATGGAGTTTTTTGCTCTATACGGGATATTTGAAAGCAATTGGTTTATATAAGAATGAAGATAATATCCCTGAGGCTGAGATCGCTATTCCGAATACGGAAATCAAGACGGTCATGTTTACTGCGATGCGCCACTGGTGGCAGGATGTCTTTATTGGGTCTTATCCTGCAACTACGCTTGGAGAAGCATTGAGGAAAGAAGATATTGCGCAGATTGAAGAAATATTAAATGATGTTTTGATGGATTCGGTCAGTGTGTTTGATTATCACGAAAACTTCTATCATGGGATGCTTTTGGGGCTGTTGCTGCGGACACCGTTTCATCGGGTCTTTTCCAATCGCGAGTATGGTGAAGGTCGGCCTGATATTGTGGCATTCGGGACGCCAACAGCTTTGCTGTTTGAACTCAAATGTGTGACGCAGAGGCAAATTGACGAAGGCATGAAAGCTGATCTGAAGGCCGATGAGGAAGATATCATAGAGGCCAAAATGATAGCTGCATTGGATGAGGCTGAGCATCAAATAGACAGGCGTCGGTATGTCAATGGGGTAAAAGTGGCATTTCCCAATGCCAAAGAGATAAAGATATACACGCTGTGTTTCTGCCGCAAGCGGTGCATGGCGCGCCTTGTGGAATGATGGGGCTTGTTTTGGGTGTGGGTTTTGGCATCTTTTAGAATTATATGCTTCCAAGATCAGGCTTGGGTTTTGTCTTTTCGTTGGGGTGCGCGTGGTAGTATTCTGCACTCTCGCAGGTGAATGATATGGGAAATTCAACTTTAGCCATGCCGCCGCCTTTGGGAGCTGGAAAACGCCAGAATTTGATCGAATTGATCAGGCAGCTTTCCATGTTTTTATTATTCAAGGTTGATTCTTTGAGCACAGCTGAGGATACATTTCCGTCTTTGGTGATGTTCCAGGTTATCGTGGCTGTTCCCTCAAGATCTTTGGTTTTAGCGAGTTCCTTTGTATAACATGCACGCAATTGCCTGCTATAATGTTTGACAACTCTGGCTATGACGCGCCAGTCGAGGGATCCAGTCACTTCTGGCGATTGTAATTCTACACTTGTCTCGGGGATTGGCTTCTTGATGATGTGGCGATGGCTAACCACCGGCCCATAGATGTTGGCTGGGCCTCTGAAATCATTTTTTTGCGTCCGCGGCGTCTTTGAGCATTTGCAAATCTTGAGCGGCATTTGCTTCTGGAGCCTTAGGTGCTTCGAGTGGTTGTGAATTATCCTGTGCTTGAGTTTCTTGTGGTGGTTGAAGCTGTTCGGGGGCTGGCTGGGCTGCATTTGAGGCATCGCTTGGCGCAGGAGCTGCCGCGTCCTCCTTATGGCATCCCGGCAGGGCGATTATCATCAAGGCGGCAGCCGCGGTCAGAGCGGTTTTGAGAAGCTGTGGGATTTTTTTCATGAAATGCCTCAAGGTTTGGATACAATGGATTGCCTTAGGCTTTGGCATTTAATTTCTGCATCGTTTTTACTTGTATCCCAAATCGAGATCTCTCGTCGGTTTAGCGTTTGGATGGGCGCGCAGGAATTCTGCGCTTTCAGATGTAAATGACATGGGGTACTCAACTCGAGTGAGACCGCCATTTTCAAGTCGAGGAAAATGCCAGAGTTTAACCATATTGATTAGGCAATCTTCCATGCGCTTGTTATTCAATGTCGATTTTTTGATGACAGCTGTTGAGACCACGCCATCTTTGTTGATGATCCACATGAGCGTGACTTTTCCAAGGAGATCCTTGGTTTTGGCAAGCTCCGTTTCATAACATGCGCGTAATTCCGATTTATGTGCTGCGACAAACTTTTGGACGGTGCGCTTATCCATGGTCCCCGTCACTTCGGGCGTATGAAGCTTGATTTGGGGGGGGATTACGGATTTAGATCCTGCAATTTCCGACGGCATTGGCGCATTCGCAGCAGGAGGGCCATAGACGGCTACTGCCCGAGGAAAGTGCCAGTCGGAATCGTCTGATTTCCCCAAATTCGGCATTGGCGCTTTATTGGCCTGATCTCTTTTCTTATCCTGTTGTGTATCGCCGGCATCCGCATGTTGCGGTTCGGTGCCGGGTAATGTTTCTTCCGCGAGAGGGCCGTACATCACCACGACATTTTCTTGTGGCTGATGATTTCCCGAAGCATCTTGAAGCATCTGCAAATCTTGATAGGCATTTGCTTGTTGGTCCCTAGGCTCTTCAAGCGGCGGAGCCTCATTCTGTGCATCTTGTGCCGCAGGGATTTGTTCGGAGGCTGGCTGAGCTGCATTGGTGGCGTCGCTTGGCGCGGGCGTGGTTGTATCTTCCTTATGGCATCCTGGCAGGGCAAGCGTCAGCAGGGCGGTTGCAATGAGCGAAGCTTTGTGCAGAAAAGCAAGGAGTTTCATAAG
>JAFZFY010000090.1 GCA_017555665.1 Pseudomonadota bacterium
GCAAATACGCCGCTACCCCCTCGTCAGATTATATCCCTGCATGCTCCAGGAAAACTCGGCATATGGCGCGCTTACATGCCCATGTCGTGACAGCACACAAGGCCCGTGTTTCTCTCGTTATGAATGGATTAAAGGGTTGAAAATAGGATGGATGCAGAGCAATTTTATGCGCGGTTGTTCAGCCAGAACGAACGCATCATGAAGTTTGGGCTTGAGGCAATCGGAAAAGCATTGATGCGGGAAGCGCCCGTAACTTATCCGCATATCCTTGTGGCTGGGACGAACGGAAAAGGGCAGGTGAGCGCGTTGTTTGCGAATGCCGTGCACGCGCTGGGATATCAGACGGGGCTTTTCACATCGCCGCACCTCGTGGCGTTTAGGGAACGCATCCGGATAAACGGCCGCATGCTGCTTGAAGAAAATATCATCCGTATCGGAAACGATGTCCTGACTGAATACGGCGGCACGGAGATGCCTGGTTACTCAGGTATTGCGCTGACTTATTTTGAATGCTGTCTGGTGATAGCGCTTCGCGCCTTTGCACAGCATCACATCCAGTTTGGCGTGTTTGAAGTCGGGCTTGGCGGCCGCTTGGACGCGACGAACGCGCTCGCTCCTGGTTTGAGCATCATCACATCGATCAGTCGTGATCACGAGGCGTATCTCGGTCATGAGACGGCTCAGATTGCCCGTGAAAAAGCAGGGATCATGCGCCGTGGCTGCCCCGTGATCTGCGGGCGACAGGAGATCGAAACGCTCCGGGCCGAAGCCATCGCACGCGGCTGTTCGAGCTTTGACGCGCTCGATGATACCTTCGGATTGGTCAGGCGCAACGGGGCGATCATGCTGGACACAGGGCGCGAGCTGATCCGGCTTACAGGCGCGGAGGACATGCCGGGATATCAGCAGGATAACCTCGCTGTTGCTGTGTTTGCGCTGCTAAAAGCTGCCGAGTGTGGGCTCATCAGCGGTGACTTGCGAGGCATCTTGGACGGCCTTGCTGCGCGGACGCGATGGGTTGGGCGCATGTGGACATGTCGCGCGGATGCAGCTCAAAAACTGGGCGTGCGCAAGGTCATGCTGGACGGCGCACACAACCCGGATGGCGTGCACGCATTCGTGTCTGCTGTATCTCAACGCGCGGATAACGGCACGCCAAAAGCCCTTGTCGTCAACAGCTGTGGCGACAAGGCGCTTGAAGATATGTTTCCGCTGTATCTGGCTGTGTTCGATCCGTCGGCGATTTTCGTAGTGCCGATTTCTGCGACCAAACGCGCCATGGCGCCGGCAGATTATTGCAGACGCACCGGGCTTTCGGAGGCTCAGGCATGCCATTCACTCGCCGAAGGCTTATCAAAAGCGGCAAAATGTGCAGGCTCTGATGGAATTATATATATATCCGGATCGCTGTATCTTCTCGGAGAAGCCATACAGGCGCTCGGCGAGACGGAAATGCTAGATACGATAGATAACATCACGGCGTGAGGATAAAAGGATCATGGAAGAGAGATATGACAGTCGGCCCATTGGCGTGTTTGACAGCGGCGTGGGCGGCTTGACGGTTCTGGATGCGATTCGCAGGGCTTTGCCCTGCGAGAATTTTGTGTATCTCGGCGATACAGCCCGTGTGCCTTACGGCAACAGGACACCGCAGACGATCGTCCGATATGCGCTGTCATGCGCACAACAGCTCGTTGCACGCGATGTCAAGGCCATCGTGATCGCCTGTAACACGGCGAGCGCGCATGCGCTCGGGGCGCTCAATGCGGCATTCGAGATACCGGTGTTTGGCGTGATTGAGCCGGCATCCGCAAAAGCCGTGCGCGAGACGCGCACCGGGCATGTCGGCATCATCGGCACGCGCGCGACGATATCGAGCGGCGCGTATGAACGCGCCATGCGAAAGATCGATCCGGAAATACACACTTGCGGTCTGGCGTGTCCGCTTTTTGTGCCGCTCGTCGAAGAAGGATGGGCAAATACCGATGTCGCGCGGATGGTCGTCCGTGAATACCTCGAAAAACTCATTCAGAGTGCGGGCGCTGCTGAACTGGACACGCTCATTCTGGGGTGTACGCATTATCCCGTGCTCAAACGCCAGATCAGTGAAACCTTATCTGAGCTTTCGCAGCACATCACGTTGTGCGACTGCGCGGAGGCGACGGCTGAAGATCTCGTGCGTCAGCTTGCGGCGAGGTCGTTGCTGACCGCGCAGAAGACTTCGGGAAGATCTGCCTATCTTGTCACGGATGATCCGGTACAATTTTCTATGATCGGGCGTTCTTTTATGCAGGATCCACCGGATAATGTGATCCACATCGATATTACGTGACCATGCAGGGCGCGGCGTATGCGCAGCATAGCCGCGCAAAAGCGCCGTATGCGCAATATGCGCATAGGCGCGCCCCCTGTAAAGACGTTCCGTGGAACGTCTTTTGCGCGGCGTATCGCCGATAGCCGCGTCAAATAAAAACCGCGCCGTATGCGCGATATGCGCATAGGCGCATCATGTAAAGACGTTCCGGGGGGCGTCTCAACCAATCAGTTTTCGCGTCTTCTTCGAATCAGTGCCGCAGCAGCGCCGAATACAGCGAGCAGCCAGGGAAGCGGATGACCGTGACCGCCGCTTTGCGAGCAGCCGCTTTCAGGTTGTACGACTGTGGTGTGAGGCACGATCGTGTCGGCTGTCGGGGTCGAAGGTTCGGGATCGGGTGTGACGGGATCAGATGCGTCTGGATCTGGCGTATCGGGATCGGGTGTGACGGGCGTGTCTGGATCGGGCGTGACGGGCGTATCGGGATCGGGCGTGACAGGCGGGTCTTCCGGGTCTGGCGTGACAGGCGGGTCTTCCGGGTCTGGCGTGACAGGCGGGTCTTCAGGATCGGGCGTGATCGGTTCGGCGGCTGCACAGGTGTTTGTCTTGCAGATCTGGCCGCTTGCGCTGCAGTCAATGACCGTTACCCATGCGTCGTTCTGGCAGATCTGAAGCTGTGTGCCTGTACATTTAAGGTCACCGACATAGCAATTCTTGGGTTGATCCGGCTGTACGGGAATTTCGTCGACGCATGCGCCGTCATGACAGGTCTTGTTGCCGTCACATGTCGAATTATCCCATTGGCCGTTTGCATTGCATGTCTTGAGCGAGTGGTCATCGACACAGATCTGGGTGCCGGTATCGCAGACGCGCGGCGTGATGCAGGTTGCATTATCGCAGGTCTGGCCCGACAGATTGCAGTCTGTTTCGGCCTGCCAGCTCATGTTTTTGCAAACCTGGATCGTCGTTCCTGAGCATCTGCGGTCGCCGTTTGTGCAGCCATCCGTGGCGACGCATTTGTCGCCCTGGCAGATCTCTGTCTGCGAGCACGGTGTCGTCTGGAGGGTGCCGTTGGCGCAGTAAATGACGGCGTTATTCTCGCATGTGGCGATCATGTTCGACGGGCATTCGACACATCGGTTGTTTTCGCAGTAGCCGGCGGGGCAGGTGGTCGTGACGTAATGGCCGCTCTGGCATGTCCTGAGTCTGCTTCCGTTGATGCATTCGGAGCCGCTTCCGCTGCATTCGGCATCGGATACGCATTTGCCGTTCTGACATTTCATGCCGGAACCACAGGATTCAGAGACATATTCGAACGCGACACACGTTTTGATCGAGTTGCCGGAACACGTGGTCGAGCCGTTTGTCTGGCATTGTTTGGTGAACGTGCATGCGGGTTTGGCGATATAGCCAGCGGCGCGTGCGAGGAGCGCAGCGAACTGGATGCGCGTCATCGGGTCACTTGGGGCATATTTGTTATCACCGGTGCCAGTGGCGATGCAGTTGCGGACCATGGCTTCGATATAGCGGTAGCCCCAGTGCGATTTGGGCACGTCCGTGAATGTCGGTGTCGGCGCGTTGGCATAGCTGTCGATATCGGAAATATAAGCGCGTGCGATCATGGTCGCGCCTTCGATACGGCTGAGGACATCATTGGGACGGAACTTGGTGTCTTTGCTGACGATGCCGGCTTTGACGCAGGCCTCGACGGCACCCCAGCCTTCCTTGCCGACGGTCGATTCGGTGACATCGGAGAATGTCGGGCTGGAGGGGTAGGTGAGCTGCAGGCCTTTTGCGCGCTGCAGGAACATGGCTGCCTGGACGCGCTTGGTGCCGCAGTCTGGGCAGAAGAGCTGGTGACCGTTCACGGCGCCACATCCCTTTGTAACCCCTTTGTTTGCGAGTGCCTGGGCCGCGCTCAGCCCCCAATGGTTGCTGGGCATGTCATAAAAGACATTGCTCGGATTGTCGATCTCGGCGGCTTTGCAGACATAATCGGGCTTGGGGCCGACCTTGAAGCCGAGGTTGACGGCATCCAAACGTGTGGATTTGTTCCCGTAATAAGTCCCGTTGACATAGAGGCCCGAGGAGCCGCCGCCGTCAAGGTTGATCGCGTAGTCTGCGCCGAGGGAGATCATTCTCTCGGCAAAAGTTTCGACCGTCATGCCGGAGTTGGTGACGGCCAGAATCAAGTATTTCTTCTCTTTGTCTGTGCCCATACCCGATCGATAGGCTTTCTGAGAGCAGTGTGTGAGTGCTACGCAGGCTGGGGTCTTGGCAACGGAAAGCTGTTTGCCGTCGCGGACGATCTCTGGGGAGCCCGACACGAGGTTATATGCCCATGAAGGCACCGGGCCCGTCTCTGCTTGTGTCATAATTTTGAGGCGGTTGTCGATCGTGAACCCCATAGATGCATAATTGGTGTCACTCCAGCCGCTGCCCCATTCAACGCCATTGCATACCGCGAAAGAGCAAGGATTCTGCATGGTGTCCATGCTGAAAAAGTTGGCATTGATGGCGACCTGAAGGCCATGCTTTTGTGCCCATGTCTTGGGCGGATTCGGCTCGCCTTTGGCTGAAACCTGCGGCGTGATCGACACGCCGATCAGGCCGATCTCGATCCTGGCTGCTGAAAGGCCGTTGTATTGGACGACCTCGACGCCATCGAGTACCTTGGACCAGTTCTGGGCCATCGCATCGGATGCGACGAGCGGGGTGAATGCGGATACGAACAATGTTACTGCGATGATTTTTGACAAGGTATGCATGCAAAAGACCTCCATGGATGGCATTGCGCCATATTAAAACATATGATAATTTATATGACGAATGCTGCTTTTCGCAAGCAAGCATTTCTATTTTTACGGAGGTTAGGATGATGCCCACACGGCTTCAGGATGGACTTTCGATCACGTTGCTTCAGTGGATGCGCACCGCAGATGCGCAGGAAAAACGCACCGTAGTCGTGCGTATCAGTGATATGGAAGTGATGCGCGAGGTGATGTATAATCTTCGGAACGCTGGACTTACCGATATTGAAATGCTGACACCATCGAGCTTGAAAGGCGTTGTCGATTCAGAAGTGCTTTCGCGTGTCGTTCGATGTCTTGGCGTATGTTCGGTCACGCCTTATGAGCGGACGGACTGACGCGTTGCAATCGGCTGATTTTTAAGCCTCTGCACTGTGATTTGTCAGTATTTGGGTGCGGATACACGGTCATGGCACATGCGTGGACCGGATCAGGCAGGGGCATGTGTGCGCTTTCTACAATAACATCATGGAGGACGAACGATGAAAAGCCCTAAGGCATGGGGTGGTGCATGGGCGGCGATTCCGACGCCGTTTTGTGCAGATCTCTCTGTAGATTTTGCTGCCCTGCGGCGGCATGTTGAATTTCTGTGCGCGAATGGCATAGACGGTATCGCCGCATGTGCGACAACAGGTGAAGCGGCGACGATGACGGCATCCGAAAAGATGCGCGTTCTGGGAACGGTGCTCGATACGGTCAATGGCCGCGTGCCCGTAATCGCCGGTGTCGGCACGAACGATACGCGCACGACGATCGAAAACGCCAAAGACGCTCAGAATGCCGGTGTGGATGGCCTTTTGGTCGTCACGCCTTATTACAACAAGCCGAATCAGGAAGGGCAGTACAGGCATTTCATGACGGTCGCAGATGCGGTCGATCTGCCGCAGATTCTCTATAACGTTCCCGGCCGAACGGGGACGCGGTGTTTCCCTAAAACGCTTGGCAGGCTTGCGAAACATCCGAATATCGTCGGTGTAAAAGATGCCACGGCAGACATGGTCATCGCGAGCCAGACGCGTATCGAGGCAGGCCCTGATTTCCTGATGTTTTCGGGCGATGATGGCACGACGCTGCCGTTTATCGCGGTGGGCGGTGTCGGCGCGATCAGCGTCGTGGCAGATATCGCGCCCGCGATCATGCACGATATCATCGCGCTGGCGCGTGCGGGCAGATATGCGGACGCGCGCGTGCTTCATGAAAAAATGCTCCCGCTTTTCAGCGCGCTCTTTAGCGATACGTCGCCGATACCGCTCAAGGCGATGCTCGCACGCACAGACCTGAACTATCCCGGCGCGCTTCGCTCGCCGTTGTTTGAAATGGACAAAGAAGCGGCTGACAAGCTCTGTGCGCCGCTCCATGACTTTATTGAGGCCGTGAAATGCATGAAGTGAATATTGTGCCTGCCGGTATGCCTGCACTGGATCCGCCGGTGCGCGTCTGTATCATGGGCGCATCCGGGCGCATGGGGCAGATCTTGACACGTCTGTTTTCGGAAAGTGTGCGATATCAGGTCGTCGCGCGTGTCGATCGGCGAGAAGACGGGCTTGCGCCTTCGGTCATTTCAGAGCTTTCTGCCGCGCCGTATTTCGACATTTTGGTCGATTATTCCGTGGCTGATGCGACGCGCGGTGCGATCAGCGAAATGCGCCGGCGCAAAGCGGCATGGCTTGTGGGCACGACCGGGCTTGACGATCACGACCGTGACGAGATCTTCGCTTTGTCCGCGCATGCGCCGATACTGATCGCCTCCAATACATCGCTGGGCATCGCGCTGATGCAGCGTCTGTGCGCCAATGCGACGGCTGCGCTGATCGATTGGGATTGCGAGATACTCGAAACACATCATCATTCCAAGCTCGATGCTCCGTCAGGGACGGCGCTTTCTATTGCGCGGACAATTGCCGATGCACGCAAATCATGCGGGCGTGACACGCATATCCTCACGGATCGCTCAGCCGTGCGCGAAAAACGCGATCGCGACAGCCTCGGCATCGCGTCGCTTCGCGGCGGGACAGTCGCCGGCGAACACAGCGCGATCTGGTTTGGCGAAAACGAGCGGCTTGAAATCAGACATATTGCGGAAAGCCGCGAGATATTTGCGCGTGGCGCGCTCCGCGTCGCGCATTGGCTTGCCGGCCAGAAGCCGGGTGTCTTCTGCATGGATGATTTTTTGGATGCCGTCCTGTAATTGATCTGTGCGCGCATCTATCCGCCGTGGGCAGATACGATGCGCTTCGGCGGCAGCGTGTGCGCTGCCGCCTTTCTTTTTTGGGGTGCGGCGCTATCGCCTTGGGCGATACGCGCCGCACGCGCGCCTATGCTTTCTGCATACGGCGCGCTAACAACTGCCCGCAGGCCCCGCCGACCTGAACGCCGCGTGCCACCCTGAGCGTGACAAGGCAGCCGCGATCCTGAAGCGCCTTGATAAACGCCTGGATCCTGTCGTTATCAGGCGTGTGGAAGCGATCTCGCGGTGTCTCGTTGTATGGGATGATGTTGATGTTGTGCGGCAGGTCTTTGGCAAAAGCCGCGAGACGCTCGGCATCTTCCGGCGTGTCATTGATATCCTGAAGCAACACGTATTCGAGCAGGATCTTTTCGTGCGAGCGGTATGGCCATGCAAGCAGGGCTTTTTTGATCTCCGAGAGTGGGAATCTGCGGTTCACGGGCATGAGCTTGTCCCGGATCTCGTCGGTTGTTGCATTGATGCTGACCGCGAGATTGGGGCGGTTGGCGGCTTCGCGAAGTTTGGGCAGTTCCGAGAGCACGCCGGATGTCGAGAGCGTCATGCGCACTGGCGGGATATTCATGCCGTGTGTGTGCGATAGGATATCGATCGCCTTGAGCACGTTGTCCAGGTTCATCAGAGCTTCGCCCATGCCCATGAACACGAGGTTGATCGCGTGTGTCTGGTGCGGCCCGAACGTGTCTACGGAGACCAGAACCTGTTGCACGATCTCGGCTGCGGTCAGGTTGCGGCGTAAGCCCAGCGTGGCTGTCGCGCAAAATGCGCAGTTCATCGCGCATCCGACCTGCGAGGATAGGCAGAGCGTCACACGGGGATTCTTGACATCGCGGGGCATGTGAACGGTCTCGATACGGGCACCGTCTTCAAGCTCGTATATGATGCGCGTCGTGCCGTCATCTGCGCAGATTGTGTCTGCAATCTTCAGCGTGTTGCAGCGATATCGCGTCTGAAGAAGCATCCGGCATTTGTGCCCGATCGAGTGATGGGGATTGCGAGCTGCGTCCCAGGGGCGTTGAATCGCCCTGAAAATATGATTTCCGCCTGCGCGCGCCGGGATCTTGTCCAAGTCTTCCGGCAGGGCCGTATGAAGGGCCGGGTTCTGAATCAAGACGGTCTCGATATCGCTCAGAAATGCGGCATCCGCTTGTGTCCATGTGAGGGATTTCGCTTCTTCAAGCGAGAGCCAGCGCGTCTGGCTGTGTTCTGTGCGCACGAAATCATCCGATTCGATGATCGTGCGATACAGGTGGACGTGGATTTCACGATCCGGCATCTGGGTCGTCCGTGTCTCGATATACTCGATGGGATACGCGATGACCTTGAGTTCTTCTTTGAGCTCGCGAGCAAGCGCGGCTTCGTGGGTTTCACCGGGCTCGACTTTGCCGCCGGGAAACTCCCAGCATCCCGGGTGGGACTGCGAGGGACCGCGCTGTGCTGCAAAAAATTTCTGATCCTTGATGATCAGAGCCGCAACTACTTCAATCGTCTTCATAGCACCGGTCTGATCTCAGCGCTTTGGGCGCGGGGCCTGGCCACGGGTGACTTGTGCCGTCCTGCGCGGCTGCGGCGCTCCTGGGGGAAGTCGTTGAGGCATAGGCTGCTGCGGCGCTTCCTCTTCCTCTTCTTCAGAAAATGAATCGATCTGGAGCATGAGCTGGGTGCAGCACACGATGACTGCTAGTTTGAGGAGGATCAAGATGCCGACTTCGGGAGTCGTGCTCATCTGCTTGGTGATATAGCAGACCATTTCGATCGCTTCCGCTCCGAGCGCGATGAGAATCGCATAGCGAATGCGGAACATAAGCAGAAAGCCGCTGACCATCACAAGGATGTAAAACGGAATCGTTACGCCGTCATAGCCGGCCTTGGGCAGGGACTGATAATCGCCTGACGCGCCGAGTATTCCCAGGAACATGATGATGCCACCCCCAAGGATGCATCCGATGACAGCGGCTGCAAAACGACCTGGCGTCGCATTTCCATAATTTTCATAGAGTGCCATAGTAATTAAACCTCTTCGGGTGGAAGCATTTGGAGCGCTTCAAGGGCTTGTTTGTATATTTTTATGATGCGCTGGCCGGGAAGCTTTTTTTCATAAAGTTTTCCGAGCAAAACATAGTTGTCGATCGTATCTTTCGGGGAAGACGAGTAGGCTCCCCAGAACTCGTTGATCCCCAAAACTCCGCTGTCGGCCACCATGGCTCGCATGTTGTGGATCTTGTCGCAGCAGGAGATCAGGGCGATGCCGGCGGGGGCATTGCGGATCTTTTCTGCATAGATCCTGTTCCGTTCGGATTTGGGCGGTTTCACGCCATTTTTTGGCGTGCAGTCTGAAAGCATCATGACGTTGTCGGCAATTTTCTGTCCGAATTCGGCGCAAAGCATGTCATACGTCTCCATGCCGCCCTGGTCTTCGATCGTATCATGCAGCATGACCGTGATCACGCAGTCTTCCGCTTCTTGGGGATTATGACAGACAAAGCCGACATTCTCTGTCACCAAGCTACTGACAGCCATGAGATGGCACATGAATGGGGAGGGGATATTTTTGCGTTTCTGGCTTCGGTGCAGAGCGCTTGCAAAGCTGAATGCTTTATCGAAACGTTCTGTCAGTTCAAATTGAGTGACCGTCGTCATCTGTTCTGCCTCCTAAGTTTGGTTGTCACATAGCATGCAGTGAATCCGATAGTGGCGCGCATAATACGCGCATCTCGTTCCGGGTTCAATGATTGTTGCCTGCATCGCCGGCCTTTCTGCCAGCGGAATTTCCAGAAGCCGCATGAGCGCCAGGCATATTCCGAAAGCCGCGAGCGCGGCCTCATCTTCTGCGATGAGGTACGCTTTGGCATCCAGGATGTCAGCGACCCACTGCGCGCACGCCTGAGGCCACGGCTGTTCCAGGATGAGGCGTATCGGGCCGTCCGCGCCGTGATCCAGGCGTTCCCGATATGCTTTGAGCGCATAACACATGCCCTCAAAGGCGGCGCGAGCGAGATCGCAGTCATCGTGAGCGGCGCAAAGGCCGACGATTCGGGCGTATTGCTGATCAAAGATCACGTGTAACCCGTGGCTGCCGACGGGGGATTGCTGAAGCGTCTTGATGTCGAGCGGGACTGTGGCAGATACGCCTAATTTTTCAAAGGCATGCGCGAAGAGCGAGGCCCGGATCGATGGCAGCGTGAAGCCGAAGCAGGCGCGTTCAGCCCCTGGGCCTGGTTCGACAGAAAGCGGCAAGACATCATGCCATGCGCGCGTCCATTCGTCCGCTGTCATTTCCTTGATTTCAGGCGCATTCGTGTCCTGTTGCGCGTCTGGCTGATCGCGCACGGTCAGCTCATAAGCCGAGAGCGCGGTGACACCGGCAGTCCAGTGCGCGCGCAGGTCTGTGCCGAGCGTGACAGACCAGGAAAACGGATCGGCTGCGCTTGCGTAAGCGCGTCCGGCATTGGATGACCCCATATCGAACACGGGGATGCCGGCGAGTTCCGAGAGTTCGGGCATATCGAATGCGCGCAGGGATTGCACGATATCCGAACGAATTTTGCCGACCAGATGCCCGCAGCGCGCGCGTTTCATGGAAAGGTCACGGCTGACCCCGAGCGCGGAAAAGAACATGTCCTGGGGCATATTTTCAAATGCCGGAAAATGTTCGGGCACGCCTAATGGCAGGCTTGAGCTTGCCGGAGAGCCGGTCAGCCATCGCGCGGCGACGGCACCGAGCGAGTACAGCCCCAGATGCGTGTTGACCGCAAGCCCCGGATCAAGCGTCTGTAAGCCGCGAAGCACGCTCTGGCGGTAGGCTGTGACAAGCGCGCCATCGCACTCGTATTTATCTGGCACATCACGGCGCGGCACGACGATCGGAGGATCTGTAAATATCGGGAGCTGCATGTCGCCATGCGCGTCCATAAAGGCGGCTGTTTCGCGATCTGGACTCGATATGCCGATGGCAAGCGGCAAGGCACGTGCTTTGACTTGAAGCGCCTCAAGCGCGTGCGCGATCAGGCGTCTGGGCGCTTCAGGTTCGATGGCACGTATGTTGTGCTTGATGAATGGCGGCCAGGGCGCAGAAAATGACCGGCGCGGCCCGTCCGTGTCCAGCGCACAGGCGCCTATGCCTGTGGCTGTCAGCGATATCGTCCAGATTTCAGGCATCTTTTGGCCTCATTATTTGGCACATTGACCGTCTTCGGCACAGCCTTTATTGGTGTCACAGATATCGGTGTCTGTATGGAGATACAGATACGTACCGTTTGACTGTTTGCATTCAAATTTATTCGATGTCGTGAATCCCCAGCTGTTTGAGCTGCATTCATATTTGGGCGGATCAGATGCTTTGCACGACTGAATGCAGTCCACAGTGGCTACGCCGTCTATCGTCGTCGGCTGACAAGATTCGTTGTAATCGCATTTTTCGACGGTGACAAGGTCTGCCTTGCTTTTAGAATCATAGTCGCAGGTCACGGCGCGTGTCGAGTCCTTGCAATAGGCTTTGTAGCTTGCCGGATCGCACGACTTGCCGGCATCGCTGATGCCTTCCGTGTAATCGACGCATTTGCCAGCCTCGCAGCTGATATCGCACATCTGGAACGATCCCTGTACCATTTCGAGACCGAGCCTCCCGTCGCCGTTGTCGGCATCGATTGCGATACATTCATAGGTGCTCTGGTAAGCTGTTTCGGAAAACGTGATGCACTGGTCGATATGCTGGCCTTTGACTTTGCAAGGTTCAAAGCAGAACGCCGAGGCGATGCTGTTCTCTGTGACGACGCCGCAGATCATATTGTCTTTGCTGCAATCGGCGGCTTTTGCCGTGACTTTTTTGTTGGTGCAGGTGACCGGCACGTTCCCGATGCACGATTCGCTGAATGTCTCGACGGTGCATTTGTCACCGATCTGAGCCGTGTTCTTGTCGATGCAGCGTCCGTTGACGCATTGTTTTCCGTTGCAGTTCTCTCTTTGGATCGCCTGCTGGTCACACGAGACGAGCGTTTTATCATCGGCGCAATAGGGGATGAACACGGCTTCGTCGCATCTGCCGTCTGTGACTGCGCTGACGCATTTGGGCGTGCCATCCGAGTCGTCACAGTACATCTGCTGGCCGCATGCCACATAGGATGCTTTGCCGGATTCGCATTTGCGGATCGAGGTTCTGTCCTGACTGCAGGATGTTTCAAAATTGCAGTCGGATTCAGCCGATGAAGCGACACAGGTGCCGTTGACGCATAGCTTGTCGTTCGGGCATGCGACTTTTTGGAGTTCGCCGGTTGCCTGGTTGCATTCGAGTGTCGTGTTGAGATCGAAGCAGGAGGGGGTCAGATTGTCCGGGCATGAGACGGTGCGGCACGCGCCGTTTACGCAGCCCTCGATACATCTGTCTGCAACATATTCATTGCCGCTTTCGATGTCGCAGGCGACGACATGGCCGTCCTTGCATTGCGAGCCCTGATAGGTACAGCCTTCTTCGAGTTCCCAGTCTGTGCAGATGCCATCCTGGCAGTCCTGCTCGCAGTATTCGACGACTGTTTCTGTGCCATTCTGACATTCGATGGCGAAAGCGGATGCATTGCAGCGTCTGCCTTGCCAGTTGCATGTATCGTCTGGGGCATCGGGATCCGGAATACAGCTGTTGTTCTTGCATCCGTTCGCGCAGGTTTCCACGAGGACCTGAGTGCCGTTGTCGCAGCGGAACACGCTGCCGTTGTTGCAGACGTTGCCGGTATAGCCGCACGTCTGTGTCCCGTCTGTTGATTTGCACGCGCCCAGTTCACAGCCTGTCGCGCAGGTTTCGACCGTAATGACGGATCCGTTAATACACTGAATGACGCTGCTGAAGTCCGTGCTGCACTGAAGGTTTGTAAACGTGCATTGGGACTGGGTAGAGCCGTTTGTTTTGCAAGCCCCGAATTCGCAACCATTGGGGCAGTTTTCTGCAATCATTTTTCCGTCAGTGCAACGGATGAGCGTGTAGCTGTCGGCGCATTGTGTGCCGACGATGCTGCAAGTGTTGTCGGAAGGGGTGGCTTTTTTGTCGTCTTCGCATCCAGAGAGGATGGCGAGACACAAGATAAAGGCGGCAAAGCGAGCCAAATTTTTCATGTGGAAACTCCGAAGTCGGTTTCGTAAGCGCGAGCAAGTGGGGAGGCGCGGGGGGAAGTGTCCCCCCGCGCGTCTATTTCGGCTTTGCCGAAATACGCCGCTCCCTCCTCACGGGAAGACAAAAAGAATACCGGCAGGCGTATCGCCATTGGCGATAGCCTGCCGACATGCGCGGCCGTATGCGCCCGAAGCGGCGCATAGGCGCGCCCCTCAAGATTTATCAATAAACAGTAGGCCGTGCCGAGCAGATCACATCATCGATCTGGATATGGTCTTTGCCCGCATCCGTGTCGCCGACATAGAATATCAAGCGCATGCCGCTCTGACCGGATTTAATCTCGAATTTTTCGCGCTGCCATTCCGTCGTGTCGTACTGAATGAACGCCCCGTTGTTCGGCAACATATCATTGGGAGACTCGCCTGCGCTGCCATACCAATGCACGCGCACCTCGCCTTTGCCACGGACGTAGAAGGCGCAGTCATAAGTGCCTGCCGGAACTTTGAAACCAAAGGATGTGAGGCGTTTGGGCTCTTTTGTGGTGTACTTGTACGGGTAAATGATTTGAAGCGCAGTCGTGCCGCTATGAGCGGCTTTGGTGTACGGCGCAGCGGCGTTGATCGGGAGTTCGTTCGTGAATTTGTGTTCTGCGACGCCCATAAAATTGCCGTCTTCAGGGCCGTAATAATTGCCGAACCAGAGCGTCGGTGTCGCGTATGGCTTGCCATCAACGGTGATGCAGTATTCCTCATCCTCCCATTCTTCGAAGCTACCATTCGGCACGATATTGACCGGGCAGACAGGATTCTTGGAGATGTGATCCTTTTCGTTTTCGTCATAGTTGAGGTATTCGAAATACCAGTCGAGCGGACATTCGGACCTTTTCTGCACGGCGTAGGTGAAGTTTTCGGCGACGCAAGTGTGCGTGGCGGCATGGCATGCCGGCGTGTTTTTATCGCAGTCGAACAGGTTATGGCATCGTCCGGGCTTGAGTTCGCAAGCCCCGCGAGATGCGGTCGTGCATTGCGTCCATTCGGTGCAGGTGACATTTTGGCACGGATCGCCTGCTTTGCATTCGTGTGTCGAGGTGTCGCAGAAAGGCTTTGCGTTATCCTTGCAGTCTTTGTGCGAGGCGCATTTGCCGTCTACGCCGACGCATGTGTGCGTCGTGGTGTCGCATGCCGTCATGCTATTGGTGCGCGTGCATGTGTCCGTGACTTTTTCGCTGCCGTCAGACCCCGTCGATTTGTAGACGCTGCAATAGCCTGAACGCGGCACACAACGCGAGCCGTCGGGATTGATCTTTGCCTCGCTGTCGTTGACGGAACAGATTTCCCAGTCATTTTCGCAGGTTTTGTTATAGCACCGGCTGTTTGTCGGGATGGTGCAGGAGACGCCGTCTACGACGAGATCTGCATCGTGGACACCGATCAGGAACTGGAACGCTTTGGAGGCTGTGGAGAGGGAAACTTCGACGGAATACTGTTTGAATGAATCGCTGGCGACATCGTAAGCTTTTTTGGCTTCTTTGGTATCTGCGCTGACTTTTTCGCCGGAAGCGTCAAGCCCTCTGTACCCCAGGTTGAGCGTGCCCGTTCCCTTTGCCCAGACCGTGCAGTTATACTTGAGATTGCCGCCGGTATAGGGCGGTTCAGAGATGCCGATCGGGTCTGATTCGAGGCGTGCGTTATTGTTCGTGGGGTTGAGCATTTGCACGGCGGCAGAGCATAGCTTGGCCTCGTTCGACTTGGACATCGTGGCATAGCCCTGATAATCGGCTTGGAATTCCCAGTTGTCAACTGCGGCATTGCCCGACCAGGATTCGAAGCTCCAGTTGGGGATGATGTTGCCCGCGATATCGTCGCAGTTTCCGACGCAGAGATGCGTGGCCGTGTTACAGGTCATTTCGCCAGTACAGTCGTGATCGGTAGCACACATGCCGGTATATGCGTTGATCGCGCCGGACATGGCGCAGTACTGGTACGAATCATCCCAGGTCTTGTATTCGCAAGCCTTGAATTTGCAGCCATCCACCGTGCAGACATCGCGTTCGGGGTCGTCGCAGTTGCGGCAGTTGTCAGCGATGGCTTTGCATTCGCCATTGGCGCAGAAACCGTTGCTGCACGGGTGGCTGCTGTCGCAGGATGCCTGCGGATCAGGCGGTGTGACTACGTATTTGCAAGTGCCGTCTGACTGGCATACGCCGCCGCTTTGGGCTGTGCAGTCGCTGTTGGTAAGGCACGCGACACACTGCTGCGTATTTTCGTTGCACTTGAGCGGTGCAATACACTTGTTGTTGCAGGCATCGGTGATAGACGTGCATTGACCAGTCGAGAGGTCGCACGTCTGTGGGGCGACGCAGCTGTTATTGCAGGCATCGACACACGTGCGCGTGTTCGCGTCACATTTGAGCGGGGCATAACACGCGTTGCCGCAGGCATCGGTGACAGGCGTGCATTGACCTGTCGAGGGGTCGCACGCTTGGGGCGCAACGCAACTGTTATTGCAGGCATCAAAACATCTACCTGTGTTCGCGTCGCATTTGAGCGGCGCAATACACGCGTTGCCGCAGGCATCGACAATGCCTGGATTGTCGATCACACATTGTACATATTTGGGATTGTTGAGCTGAGGATAGGCTTCACACTTCTGGTTAAAACCGCATGTCGGGTTGCACAGTTCCGGGAGCGTGCATGCTGACAGCGAAAGAATGCAGACCTCGTTAGATGCGCAAACTTTAGTCCCGCAAGTTATTTGCGTTTGTGGCGTTGGGATCGGATCTTCCGGGGGCTCGCATCCCAACAGGCTGGCAGCTGCGAGCAAACATGAAATTGAACAGATACTGCGTTTTTTTGTCATTTCAACAACTCCGAACGGAAAAAATGCCGCAGAAATGCGGCTTTGAATGCCTTATAATTGAGAGTTAAACGTTATTTCAAGGTTTGTAACAAAATTATATCGTCGCTTTCTCATGTACGGGGGCTAAGCCATAGCATCCCCCGACGAAAGCGAGTGTTCCCGAGAGTTCCAGGTCGAGGAGGGATTCATCGAAGTCGTCGGGCTGCCCGGTCTGCAGCCGCAGCTGTTCACGCGTGAGTCTTTGATTGCCAAGCGTCTGAAGGATGCGCAGATGCGTGTCGCTGATGCACTCCACGGGCGGTTGCGGACATTCCGGCGTTTGGCTGGCGATCGGGAACGGCAGCGATTTCTGGACGGCATCTTCCATCGGGATCATCGCGTCAAAATCTTCGAGACAGCACAGGAGTTTGGCTTTTTCTTGTTGAACGAGCTGGAGTCCGCCGATCGTCAGGTCGTCGAAACCAGGCATTGCCGCAACCCAGACCGGTTTGTTCAGCCGGATGGCTGTTCTGGCCGTATAGAGCGCGCCGCCGCGTGCTCGGCTCTGCACGACGACGGTTGCGCAACTCAGTGCGGCAATGATGTCGTTGCGTTGTGGAAAATTCGGCTTATGAGCCACTGGTCTGTTAGGGAATTGGCTTACGATCGCGCCGTATTGGCCAGCATAATCAAAGATATCGCTGTTTTCTCTAGGGTATGCCGTCTCAGTGCCCAGAGCGCTGACGACGATCGTCGGTTGCGCATGTGCCATAGCGCGTCGGTGCGCGAATGCGTCGATCCCGAATGCTCCGCCGCTCGTGATGATCAGACCGCGCATCATGGACTGATCGGCAATACAGTGGGTGATGCGTTCCGAATCTGGATGCACGGTGCGGCTCCCGACAAGTGCGATCTGAGGTCTGTTCAGCATACCGACATGTCCGCGCACGCTGAGTATCGGTGGCGATTGAAGCACATACAACGCATTGGGATAGTCAGTGTCGCCAGGGCATAGAAGAACGCTTTGCGAGTCTCTGTATGACGCTTCAAGCGCATTACCAAGGCGGATGGCTTCGAGGCGATCGCACAGGTGATGCTGCGCTGCCATGATTTCCCAGATGCGTTGAAACGCGCTCTCGTTCGGGCAGTTTATAATCCGCTCAAGCCTTGCTGGAGACATATCCGTGTGGTGCCAGCAATAGATTGCAACCGCTCGCATTTCACGCTTGAAAAAACAATCAGTTCCAGAGTGTAGATCGCTCATATTCGGCTCCCCTCGTGATGTGCACGTGCGACATGCCCGTGACATCAGCTAATGGTGCCATCGACAAATCGATTGCATCACGACGCGTGTCGATTTTTTTTAGCGCATAAAAACGATCGTGATCCCCACATCAAAAGGCGCTTTCTACGACTGTGGATATGGCAAATTGCCCATCCTTTAGGGGAGATTTAGGAGCGATTCTGTTCCCTGTGGTACGTGCTTCGCGCTCCCCCAAGCGGTACGCTGTCGCCTTTTTAGGGCGATGGATGTGCAATCCGTTCGGTTCTGACTCACTGCATTTTCTATACACGCTTGTAAAACATAGCCTATCAAGACATGCAGAATCGTTATCTATTTGAGCGTGTAACTGTATGGTATTTCGATGTTTTTGGTTTGTTCGCGGAGCGTTTCAGGAAACGGAGGGGCAGGGGAGGCTGCGCGAGCCGCGTCTAGTGCGGCTTCGTCGAGTATGGGCTGTCCGGAAGACTTGAGTATGGCGGCATCAAGGACTTTTCCGTTGCGGTCCAGCGTGATGCGCACAAGCACCGTGCCGGTCAGACGGCGTTTTTTGGCAATGACCGGATAGCTTTTAAATCTTTTGAAATGCGTGTTCAGGCGTGTGGCGTAGGCTTGCCATAATGCCTTTTCGTCAATGCCTGATGCACCGCTTTGGGCTTCGCCATGGGAGGCGGTCTGCGTATGCCCGGATGACGTGGCTTGTCCAGATGACGTGGCTTGTCCAGGTGATGCGATCATTTCCGCGTCAGACGCACCAGCTGTGCCGTGTGTCTCTGCCACGTGGCTGTCGTGTGTTTGCTCGATTTTGGGCTGAGGCAGCTTGATTTCGGGCTGAGATTGCGTGATTTCGGGCTGCATCAACGCCTGTGGTTTGGGCATTATATCGGTCGTGTCTGGGGGCGTATCTGTGTCTGCTTGCGGCTCGGGGAGGGAGTTTTCCAGAGGCGTTTCAGTCAGGCTGATCGTTGGCCGGATATCAGCCTGATCTGGCAGTTCAAAGGGATCAAACGCCGGATCCGGGCGTTCTGGCGCAGCCGCGATGTCATCGAGATAGACGGGGGGCAGCAAGTCTTGTATGACTGTGACGATTTCTGTGGAATCCCGCGTAACGGGTTGAAAATATTGAGGTTTCTCCGCAAATATCCATAAACCCGATATAACCGCAGCGTGAAAGATCGCGCTTGCGGGCAGACAGTGCATCCAGGTAAGCCTGTCGGGAAAACGGATCGTCATTTGTCCGCTCTGTGATACCACTGCATGTATTCCCATTCACGAATCAGCTGCTGGATTTGTGCATCTTTGAGCGGTTCCTTGATGGGGGCGCGCCAACGGCCGCTTTCCTTGATCACATGAGAGGCTTCGATACGCGCATCGACAGGCGTATTTTCGTGCGGTGGGATTACAAGTAATTGCTGTTGGCCCTCAAAAGAAGCCGCTACGCCTTCGCGCCATGCCGATCTGGAGGCGAATTCGTAGGTGACGCGCGATCCGTCTGCATAGCGATGCGAGATGGCCGAGGGAACAGTCGTGGCTCCGATGAATTGCATGATCGGGCGTTCTGTATGCCTGATTTTGGCACGTGTCTGAGCCGATCTCAGATCCTGATGAATGAATCTTCGGATATCCGGATGAGAGAGCATTTCGGGAATATCGTGTTTTGCCCCGTAGACGACCATTGCCGTATGCGTCATCACATCCCCGATGGCAATGCCGTGTCCGAGCAGATACCCGTCATCAAAGAGAGACTCGCCGTGATCGCTGATAAATATGACGAGCGCGTTGTCGAGCATGTCTTTCTTTTCAAGCGCATGGATGAGCCTGCCTGCTGCCATATCGAGATGGTGGACCTGGTTGGCGTAGGTGCGCCAGAGTCTTGGGCGTGTTTCGACCGCGATTTCTGTGCGCTTGATATCGCGGTCTGTGAAGACGGGGGGGTTGTCCTGCTGGTACGGGAAATGCGGATCCTGATAAAAAACATAGAGAAACAGGGGCTGTGCCGTGTCATACGTGCTGAGGAACGACTCAGCCTCGTCCATGAGCATGAGGGCAGGGACGCTTTGGTGGTGATTGACATTGGCGGCAATCGTTTTCGGATCGACGACGGTATCGCCAGCCCTGTTCCAGCCGACGCTCTCATCAAAACCTTCGTCTGACAGGTTTTCGCCATTGAATACGGCGGTGTGGTAGCCAAGCGCTTTGAAATCATCGACGAGGGAATGTCCTGGATCGAAGAAACTGCCCCAGAACGTCTGCGTGACGCTGTTTTGCGTGAATCCTCTGGTCGCGAACGCGCCATCCACACGGATGCCGCCGCGTTCGACAAGCGCGTTGAGTTCAGGCATGACGGGATTGCCATCGATATGCGCATCAAGCATGTCGTGGCGGACGCTTTCCATCAGAACGACAATGATATGCCTTCGATCGAGATAGGACATGTCGTTAGCCAGTCCCTGGGTTTCGATATATGCCTTTGTCGTTGCCGGGATATCAGAGGTCTGCAAGTCGCCCAGAAGCAGATCCTGATCGATGCCGTCATTCGGTGTATCTAGGGCATGCGGATGCATGGATGCATCAAAAGGCATTTCATCCGGCGGCAGGTCGAATGCACCGTAGCCGTCCCCATCAAAATCAGAGCTGACATTGACCAGGGCATTGAATGTCGCGCCGAATATCGTCTCGCTTGCGAGCAGTTTGTGCGTTGCCGGAAACTGCGGAGCCATGACGCTCATGAAAAGCAAGCCGAAGATCAAGGATACGAGGGTGATCGCGACAAGGACTGGTTTGGGCAGGCGGTCAAGCGTTGACAGTTTGGGACGGGGTTTGAAGAACCATTTGAAAAAAGCCCATGTCGCCGCTGTGAACACGATGACGCCGCCTGTTCCGAGCAGGATCACATCGCCATACCATTGGAACGCCTGTTCGATCATGCGCCATACGCCGCCGACACCTGTGGCAAATTCAAAAAAACTGAAAGCATTGCCGAGTAGTTCCCCGATCTTGTGTCGGAAAAGCAGGTCGACGGCCATGAAGACGATCCAGCACGTCGCGCACCAGCGAGAGATCTTTTCGGGGGCGGCTTTCAGCTTTTTGCCGATGAAGATGAACAGGGCAGTCCAGATGCCACACAGTGCCGCGCACAGCATGGCTAGAACGAGGACAAAGCCGATGCGAGCGGGAAAGCTCGTGAACTTGATATAGGTCAGCCATCCGGTTCCGCCGAATATGGCCAACCGCGTCTGGAGGCTGAGGAGCTGGATCAGGACCGTGAATGCCCAGAGTACTGTAAACAGTCGCCCCGGGCGTATCGGTCGCACTTCGGGAGTTTCCTGGGTCATGGCTTGGTGCTGTCTTGGAACTTCTTGATCATCTGGGCTACAACGTCGAGATGTTTGGAGACTCGGTCATACGTGTTGTCGAGAAGATACTCGAATACCGTCATGACATCTTTGACGGAGCCTCGGATGCCCCATCTCGCCGCTTCTCGTGTCATGTCCAGCGCATAGTGCATCACGCTGATCGGATCGAGTTTGAAGACATGTGTCTTGTCCCTGAACTCTTCAAGCGCCATCGTGAATGTGCCGAGGTTTCTGAGAATACTCGGCTCGATGAGCGGCGCAAAGTGTGAAACGGCGAGCCGCAGAACTTTTGCTTCTTCCCGGATGTGCTCGAGCGGATGCGTCTCCACTTGCTCGACACCGATGAAGCGGATCTCCGAGCGTGTCAGCGTTTCCGCGAGATCGCGTTCGTCCAGGGATTTGTCTACATACAGGTTGACGTGGATGTTCGGCGTGCGCGTGCCCCAAAGCCCGAGGAGGAGGAAGTCTTTGACAAAGTCGCGCGGCTTGAGATCCGGAACGTGCTCTGTTTCAAGCATGTGCCGAAGCGTGAGCGTGAAAAAGACGACGAGCTTTTCTGATATTTCGGGGAACACGCGCATATAGCTCGCGTGTTCCATCTGGGTCATTTGGGATAGATCAAAGGCATCCAGGAGCCGTTCGTTCTCGCGCGGTGCCGGGTTGCCCAGATCCTGGATCAGGAACAGCTTGCACGGCAGACGGCGGTAGGTGTGTCCCATATTCAGGCGGCTGTCATAGTCAGAAAGGACATCGCCGAGTATCGAGAAGAATGTCTCTTTCTGCGCGTCGTCGAGCACAGAAAGCATGGTCTTGTCGAGACCTCGTGCGGCAAAATGCGCGCGCATATTGCGGTTCAGGCGCATCTGATAGTTTTCGCCAAGAAATTCCTGATTGACTTTGTTGTGTATCGAATGGCCGAGAAACTCAAAATGAGTCTCCGGACCAAGGCTTCCCTGGCTTTCGAGATCGAAGTCTGGATAGTCGTGATGGATATCCAGAATCCAGCGGCTCAGCTCCGTGAGATGGCTCGTCAGCGCGGCACAGATCTCCGGGGCTGTCGAGGCAAGCGCGGTTTCAAACTGCAGCGAGAACTCCTGAACGATCTGGTCGTTGTTCGATCTGGCATCCTCGATTTCTTCCTCGGTGATCGACGGATCGTAAGTGTAGTAGACGATCTGCGGGGTGTTGAAATTGGCGGATCGGTGCTTTTCAAATGCGCTCTCGATCAGTTCCTGCGCTTGCTTCCAGGCAAACCACGGGTGGCGCGAGCCGAGCATCCAGCGCATGGTGTCACGGACACCGATCGTTGCGCGCCGATTGAAAAATTCAGAGCATTTGTCAATGAGATCAGAGCTGCACGGCATCTGCCTGAGCTGCTGCTGAAATGCCTCGAACGATTTTTCGTCGTTGATCGATGCCTGGAAATACTCGTCTCTTTTGAGAACATCGAAGATCACTTCGTCTGTTTCAAAGCCATCGCGCATGTCTCGCAAAATCGTGCCGCGACGCGGGGCTTCGTATGTCGGATCGATCTCCGAAAGGATATGGCCGATGGGGCATTCAAAAAACTGAGCATCAAATGCACCTGCGCCATAGTATGCGGCTTCCCTGGCGGATTCGAATGCTGATCGGCTTGCGCTCTGGCGTGTCGGGAAAAACTGTACCCCGAACGAGCCGAGACCTTCTGCAATCTGCTGACGGTCAAATCCGCGCTCAAAACCATATACACGGAGCTTGAGCGGATCGACTCGAAGCACCGTCAGGCCTAGGCATTCCGTGATTTCGTGGATATATCCGTCGGAGATCTTGCCGTCTGTGACGGATTTGAGATGACGTTTGAGGGATTTCTGGTTGAACCGATATCTGCGCCATCTGATGTTTTCATCGACCATTTCTGCCGAACGGAAAAATGCGCGTAAAATCTGTCTCTGCTGGACTTCCTGCTGTTCTGTCATGATTTTGTCTCCTACAGTTCCTGCGCAATGCAGGGCGTTCTTCTTTATCACGTATACAAAATTGAAAAAAACAAAATACCTTCTTGCAACTTGTGGCCGCTCTCTTATAGTAACCGCGCTGCCGGTGTTCGGCAGGGTTTTTACTCAAACGGTGAGATTATGGAAATAATAACAGAAGTGACCGAATTTAATCCTTTCCTCATGGCGGATTCCTTTGCATGTGCAAAACGTGACGACGATTTCGACGACTATGATGACGA
>JAFZFY010000091.1 GCA_017555665.1 Pseudomonadota bacterium
AGGTCAAACAGCCGCCAGCGGTTCTAATGCATCAGCCAAAGACGAGCAAATGACACAGAGCGCGCCCAAGTATGTCACGGCTCAAGTCTATACGATCAAAGCCGGTGACAGCTTCTGGGGAATCGCGCGCAAGTTCGATGTTCCCGGAGGCTATGAATTTCTCGCCGAATACAACGGGATGACACCGAAGAGCGTCATCCATCCGGGCCAGACACTGAACATCCCGAAGCTCAACACGGAAGCAGCCGCCCCTGCAAACGAAGCGCCTGCCGCCGCTGAAGCGCCTGCAAACGAAGCACCTGCCGCCGCTGAAGCGCCTGCAAACGAAGCGCCGGCCGCCGCGAACACGCCGGCAAACGAAGCGCCGACAAATGAGGCTCCAGCAAACGAAGCCCCAGCAAACGAAGCCCCTGCAAACGAAGCCCCTGCCGCATCGAACGATGCCGGCACGACCGTCGTCGGCCTGCCCACCAAAAGCCCGATCGAACAGCTGCTCGAAGAACATCCCGAGATCACGACGAACCAGCAGCTCATCTCCTATTTCTACAACCAGTGCGGCAAAGACCTTTCCAAAGCTTACGGCTATGCCCGCTCCATTTATTCTGTCGAAATCGATGATCTATGCTCGAACCGGCAGGGCGCGATCGATCTGGAAAAGCCCAGATCCGTATTTGCCAACAAAAATGCCATCTTCTCGTATCTCGTATCCAATCTGGGCATGAGCAACGCCGGCGCATGCGGCGTTCTCGCCAATATCCAGAGCGAATCCAACTTCGATACGGCCTGCGTCGGCGACCATGGCACGAGTTACGGGCTTTGCCAATGGCATCTCGACAGGAAGAGCAAGCTGATCAAATTCTGCACCGACAACGGCTATGATCTCAATTCCATTCCTGGACAGCTCGAATACCTCGCCAAAGAGCTCGGGGAAGACTATTCTGGCGTGCTCACGGCCATGAAAAATGCCCCCAACACTGAAGATGGCGCATACCAAGCCGCCTATACCTGGTGCGTGGATTTTGAAAGCCCTGAAAATGAAAACGCGATGGGCAAGATCAGAGGCGGTGTTGCCAAGAATTATTTCCAGACCTATGGCAATGTCACAACTGGCCCTGCCAAAGAAGAGAAACCGGAAACACCAGCCGCATCGCCCTCGATCTCGACAAATGACACGCCCACAAGCGGGAACGAGCCTGCCGCTGCAAACGAGCCTGCCGGGAACGAGCCTGCCGCTGCAAACGAGCCTGCCGGGAACGAGCCTGCCGCTGCAAACGAGCCTGCCGCTCAGACGGAAAAACCGAAAGCATCGGGCTATATCGAGACCTCGGACACAGCCGTCAACGATATCCAGAAAGCACATCCCAACGGGATCACGGTCTCTCTATACGGCGGTGTTAAAAAAGACAGCTTTGGAAATGCCGGTTATGAGGCCACCAATAACAACCGGGAATTCACAAGCCTCGCGACGGGTGTCGCCAAAGAGACAAAGACTGTCGATACCGATCTGAACCTGGGGAGCGCCATGATGGCCAACTCTTCGGACGCAGCGAAAAAGCTCACAAACAAGGTCTACGATACCCTTCATGACCGGTACAACCAGGCAAAACCCGCATCCGCAGAAGAGAATCCGGAGCATCTCAAAATCAAAAATCTCAGCCTCTATTACCACGGCAACCCAGATTCACTCGGCTTCCCGCGCGGCGGCCTGAACATGAAGAGCGTAGATTCTTTTGTGAATGATATTCGCGGCTCTCTGCGCGGTGATGTCCGTGTTCAGCTTTACGCATGCAGCACGGCCAGCACCAAATACGGTGAAGAGAACTTCGCCAAGACCATGGCTGAATCCCTCGGAGGCGAGGCGCGCGTCTATGGTCATGAAAACCCAGGGCATGCGACCGAAAATGCCAACGCAAGCTATTACGACGGTCAAGGCAACGCCACATCCATGTTTGACGCATTGATGCCCGAAGCCTGGATCAGAGACGAAGCCGCCCGTATCTGGGGCCCCGATTATACTTCTGAGGCATACAGCACCCTAGTCGCCCGTCTTAAGATCTATTACAACGATGTCTGCGGCTTAGGCGGCGGATGGGAGGGCAGCAGACGTAAAAGCTTTGAGACCTCCACCCCGGATGCCCCCAAAGCTTATGGCGATGCCTACAAGTATTCTGGCATGGGACGTGCGATGTTCTCAGACACAGAAGGTTCTGCAACCATGCTCCAGCAGGGATGGCGCACCTGGGCTCTCGGCAATGAAAGAAGCAACCTCAAAAAAGGCGGCGCGCTTGCAGCCACTTTTGAGGATATCAACGCCACCCCGGCAACAACGGCAAATGTCACAGCGACGACAGAAGCACCCGTTCAGGCTCAGGCCAACGAAGCCCCGGCACAGGCCCAGCAAGAACAAGCCCCGACAGACAGCAGCAAACTCGTCGTCATCGGCGACAGCCGCACCGTCGGCATGCGCGATTATGCAGGCCTCTCTGCAGGACAGATCATTGCTGAAGTCGGCAAAGGTTTCCCGTGGCTGATCAGCAACGCGCTCCCGCAGGCCCAGCAGTCCGGGCTTACAAACTATGTCGTCCTTCTCGGTGTCAACGACCTCGGCAATGCCGATGCTTATGCAAAGAAATACAGTGACCTGATCAAATCAGGCATCAACATCACCATCGTCAATGTCGGCCCGGTCAACGAAGATAAATGCAAACAGTATAAATATACTGTCACCAATGCTGATATCGCCGCATTCAACAGCAAGATCGCTTCAGTTGAAGGCGCTCGCGTCATTGATCTGTACAGCTTCCTGAACAACAACGGCTATAACACCTCAGACGGTCTCCACTATACGGTTTCCACGTATAAAGATATCGTCAACTATCTCCAGAGCAACTGGTGATAAGCCAGACATAAGCGGCGATAAAGCCCCCGCGCCAGCTCAGGCGTCGGGGGCTTTGTTTTGCCGTAACAGAGCGATTATCAGCAGTTCTAAGCCTTGATAATACAGCATCTGCGCCCCGTCATCGTGCCCGTAAGGGCACCCAAAGACACACGCATAAACAGGGCGCACAACAACAAAAAAAGCCGGCTTAAGCCGGCTTTTTTGTTGTTGTGCCAAGTCATCACAGACTGGCAACAGAGCACTATTTCTTGTTGCTGACTGTGAGCTGCGGGAACGGGATCTCGATATGAGCCTTGTCGAGCTCGCGCTTGACCTGGACCGTGAGGCGTTCCTTAACACTCCAGAACTGATCGCCTTCGCACCAGCAACGGACCTGATAATTGACCGAAGATGACCCCAGATCGATCAGAACGACCGCAGGTGCCGGATCATTCAAGACACCATCGATCTTGCAAGCCGCTTCGAGAGCCTTGCGCGTCGCATCCAGATCGGCCTCGTAAGCCACGCCAACACTGACATCGGCACGACGGAGCCCCTTGGAGGTAATCGCAACGCCATTTCGATCAAGCTCGCGTTTGGCCTGCGCGGTCACGCGTTCACGCACTGCCCAGTAATTGACACCTTCGCACCAAACACGGATCTGATAATTCGCTTTGCCGCCAGGCGTGACATCAAGCAGATACACATGAGATTTGCCGGCTTCGCTTTCCAGAAGCGCGCCTTCGACATTCATTGCGCGTTCAAGCGCAGCGCGGACAGAATCGAGATCGGCATCGTAAGGCACCGAGACGCTGACATCTGCACGACGAAGGCCCGTGGACGTAATGGCAACACCGTTGCGATCGAGTTCGCGTTTGCACTGCGCGGTCACGCGCTCTCGAACTGCCCAATAATCGGCACTTTCGCACCACACGCGAATCTGATAATTCGCCTTGCCACCGGGAGCAAGATCGAGAAGATAGACATGAGATTTGCCACATTCGCACTCTTCAAGCGCACCTTCCACCTTCATGGCACGCTCCAATGCCGCGCGAACGGAGTCGAGATCGGCTTCATAAGGCACCGAAATGTTGACATCCGCACGACGATATTTTTCTGTCGAGCAGTTATCGATTGTCGAGCCGGAAAGCGCACTGTTCGGCAGCGTGATCGTGCGGTTGTCAAGCGTGACGATCGTCGTCGTGAACAGAGAAATGGCTTTGACAACACCGCTCTGCCCGCCGCCCGTGATGAAATCACCGAGCTTGAACGGATGGAAGACAATCAGCATGACACCAGCTGCCAGATTGGACAGCGTGCCCTGAAATGCAAGACCAATCGCGAGACCAGCGGCACCGATCACGGCCGCCAAAGATGTCGTCTCAATGCCGAATATCGAGAGGCACGCCAGAACGACAACCAAGATCACGAGATAATAAACACCGCTTCCCAAAAATCCTGGCAACGGGGAGGTCTCCCCGCCTTCCTTCATGCCCTTCTTTACAGCCCTGATCGCCAGCTTCTTAAACTGTTTGGCCAGGAAAAAGCCAACCAGCAAAAGCGCAAGCGCACCCACCACGCTGACGACATAGTGTACCACGGTCGATGTATCAATCGAACCGAACCAATTCACGACACTATCCTTCAGCTCGGCAGCACTCTCCGGAACTTTTTGGGCAGTTTCTGCTGTTTCGTTCATAAATCACCCCTGGTTAAAGAAAAAAACGCGCCTTCATGCCTTATGAAACGCTTTATCAATCTATAATAAACCGCCTGATTTCACAAGAACTTTACAGTTTGCAATTATTGCCAGATCACGCCCAAGCCCACAGACGCACTCAGAAAACATTTAGCAGGCAGCAGACTGCTGTTAGCCATACCAAGCATTTTGTAGCGAACAATTTATATATGGATGTATATAAACAAACATGAAAAACTATAATTTTAGAAATCTGCTATGGTTATGAATATAGATCATGTGAACAATCCAACATCCCCCATGTAGAAAGCACAGTTCTACGCCCCCAACAGCCCTCATGCATCGGGCACACAAAAAAAGCCCCGGAACGAGACCGTTCCGAGGCTTGTGAACGCGATACGGCAGATATCAGCCGCCCGACGGCAATGCGTTAATGTTGGCGTTCACCGTGGAAGACACCCTTGATCGGTACATTGCTGACCTTGCTGGGGAGCGAGATCTGCCAGTCGCAACGCATCGACTGTTTGCCACCCTGAACAACTTCATTAGCGGTGTAAACTTCTTTATCGGGCTTGCCGAGTTTCTCGTAGTCAAGGCCCGTGCATTCCTCAGGCTTGACCGTCGCGGGGCATTCCGTATAGAGTTTGCAAGCATCCACCGAGAGGTTGGCGACGTTTTCAGTGCTCGACTCGATCTTGGCAAGAGAATCAGCGACCAATTTATCGAGCTGACCAAGCCCTTGATCACCGCAAGCGAGACCGGCGAGAACCGAAATCACACCAGCTACCGAACTGGCATCGGAATAGATCAGGTAGACGAGCGCTTCGATAAATCTCTCACAATCCTTGCCGGCTTCCGTAATTGAGAGCTCGGGATATGTACCATCGCCTTCATCTTTAGGTTTGCCAGCTTTTTCATTCTTATAATACTTAGCAATGGGCTCGAAGATGAGGGCATTGAGGAACCCCGTGATATAGCGATAACCAGTCGCTCCATCTTTATTCACAAATTTACTGTCGCTGTACCCCAAGGCCTTCGGCAAGATCTCGCCAAAGACTGCCGAGTAGAGGATCGTCGCCCACTTAAAGGTCAGCGAATGCGAATTGATCTTCAGAACACCCTCGGTATCTTCGACATTCAAAAGCTCGCCATTCCAATTCTCATTGCTCTTAATGGCATCTACCTTGTAAGTGCTCAGGCTCATAGAGGAGCGGCAGGAGCCTTCCCTTGCATACGTATCAATGCATTTCTGCTGCTGACCATTCGCAACGAAATTCCACTGGTATTCGAGCGTCTTGAATTCTTCAGAACCCGTGAGCTGTGTCTTGTCCGACTCATTGGCATCAATCTTAATCGTACCGCTGAACTGCATGTTGCGGACGAGTTCTTCGATATCACCAGAGATTGTCGTCAGGATCGTGTACCAGTTCTGCTGACCTTCTTTTTCATTTTTGAGGTATTTTTCAATGAGCGGCGTGAGCGATTTGACAGCGATATCTTTCGTCGTATCACTCGTAATGAAATTGATGATTCCCTTAACTGTACTGTTATCGCTACTATCAGCAACAGCCTTCAGACGAGAAACCGTATTGGCCCAGACGAAATTGAGCAAAGATTCCACCGGTTTCTTAAACAGATCGACGACAAAGTTGACCCAGTCACCGGCAACCATATTCTCGACAGCAGGCAGGCTTTTGTTCGAAGTCGGGAATGCGCTCGTCAGGTCGAAGTTGCCAATGATGTCATAACTGCCAGAGATATTGAGCGGAAGTGAACTAAGATTGACGGTAACGGTCGAGCCAGCATTTTCGGCCGACAGATCGACACAGCCCACAGCCGTCGCTGCCCCGAAGTCATCTTTCGCGCCCCAGGCAACGATCGACTTGTCCATCTCGACATCCACGCCCTCGATATCGAACGTATGCAGAATAGAGTTATTTTTGTTGCTCGCCAATGTATCTGTAGAGTCATCGGAAGTCTGGCTTTCGATATACAAATCATAGGCCTTATATGTTTCGAGAAGCGCATCACACGAATCCTGCGCGACTTTGTATGCCACATAACCGATGCCGTCAAAGCGGCTCTCGCTTTCCTCATATTTGAGCGCGAGTTTCATGTTGTAAGTCGACAGCGCATTAATCGTGACAGGCATCTTGGCATCGGCGACAGTGCCTGCTTTCACGATCACATCGGCTTTACAACCGGCTTTCTTCATCTGGAAAGAGTTTTCGGCAATGCCTTCGACAGTCTTTTTCCCGGCATTGGCGAGTTTGATACAGCTATCATCTGTGACTGAGAATGTGAGTTTATAGCCGTTGATCGGGTTGTTTTTGCCGTCTTTAAACGTGACCTTGAAGTCGCCTTTACCTCTATCGACATAGTCCATCGTCATCGAAGAGGGAGTGAACTCAAGTGTCGGATCGCCATCAATGGCGGGCTGTTCTGATTCCACGACTTTGGCCGTGATGTTCTTGGCAGCGCCTTCGGGCGGCGTGACCGTGATGAACGCGCTGCAGCCTGCCGTCGCGCCATCGGCAGCCGTCAGCACGATATCCGCATTGCCGCCGTCATCCGTCTTCACGCTGCTGTCAACTTTGACGCAGTTCTCGTTACTGCTGCTCAGACTGATGTCCTTATTTTTGACCTTGCTCTTGTCATCATCAAAGATGTACTGCGCAAAAACTGTATCCTGACCATCGAGATCGAGCTCGACCTCCTCACGGCTCAGCTTGAGGAACGGCACTTTATCGCTGCCGACCGTCACGCTCACTTTCTGCTTCTTGTCAGCGACACTGATCGTGATATCCGCATCACAGCCGGATCCTTCCGCTGTGACAATGATCGTTGCCACACCAGTTTCACCCGTGTTGACATCTTCCGAACTGATCGATACGCAATCTTTTGAATTCGTGGATACGGTGAGCACCGTATTCTTAAGATAGGATGCCTTGATCTCTTTATCTTCGCCCTGGGTGAGCGTCACAGACGTTGGATCTACGATCAGAGTCCCTACCTTGTCTCCCGGTTCCTGCTCCTGCCTGCCGTCATCACCGCACGCGGTGAGACCGGCTATACCCAACATTGCACAAAGCGCAAACACCAAACTATTGCGATTTTTCATAACTGCCTCCAAATCAACGGCTCTATACTGGAACTTTCTGCAATAAAAAAAGCCCCTGCGGATTATACGCCACTTTTCCTTTCGCATATTTTTAGTATGCGACAAACAGAGCACCTATACACGAATTTTTCTGACCGTTCAATCTTACGGGGTAGTTTTTTGTTGCTACTCAGTCCATTAACTTGTCTGAGGTAGGGAGGGGATTGCGGACAGGCAGTAGATGATAGGCAGCAGTTAGCTGCACAGGATTTGCCCTTAAAGTATTCGCCTGCTTATAGGCGCGAGAATTGTTGAAATGCTCATGATTAGAGGGCGGCTGAGTAGTAACGCATACAATCCTCTCCAACAGACAAGAGCGACTGAGGACGA
>JAFZFY010000092.1 GCA_017555665.1 Pseudomonadota bacterium
ATCGAACTCAAATTCAAAAAGGATGTCAAAGCAGCCATCGACCAGATTCATAACAACCAATACCCTGGAAAACTACACGATTTTTATGGCGAAGTAATTCTCGTGGGCATTAGTTATGATAAGAAGAAAGTGCACGACTGCGTGATTGAACGGTTCGAACGGGAAAGAGAGGATTAGTGGGGTGAAGATTATCGCTCCATCTTTGGCGCAACTGTCGGTAAATGCCTGGCCATAAGCGGAAGCCATGCAGCCGACAGCGAACCCGAATTTGCTGATTGGGCAAAGAAGTGCGCATCCTAATTTGCACACAGCGCGGCGCTATGCCCGACAGGGCATACGCGCCGAAATTTAAAAATAATATTATTACGATTTATCTCAGATGCCTTATGCCAAGCCTTCAATAACCTCACATATTATCTTTCATAACTAATCGCTGATATCCGAGTCGACGATAATCGCAAAACGATGATCGGGGAATTGCTTTGCGAGTTCGTCAATAATCGTTTGCTGAAACTGCATTCTATCTTTCACATCAAAACTGACGACGATATCCATCTGGATTTCGTGCGTATCAGGAATGAGGTAAAATCCATGAATTTCAAGAACTTCTGGGTGTTTTTCAGTAATTGAATTATAAATATCATTTCGAAGTTTTACGGATGCCTCATCGGTATTGATAGAATAAATACCAACAGTATGCAAAATCACCTGATACTTCTCAAATATCTCCTTCTGAATGCGATGCGTTATCGTATCAATTTGAGCCGCACACATCGTGTCATCCACTTCGATGTGAACACTACCCCATAACCTCTGAGGACCATAATCATTCAAAATTAAATCATGTACCCCATGTACACCCTCAATGGCGTTAATGGTTGATTTGATTTCTTTTGAAAAATCTCCATCAATGCGTTCACCCAATAATTTGGATGTAGAATCCTTAATAATCTCGTAACCCGCTTTGAGAATAAAGATGGAAATAACGACACCCAACCAAGCCTCAAGACTAATGCCAAAGAAGACAAATATCAATGCAGCCACAAGTGTTGAAATAGAGATGATAGAATCCATAAGCGCATCCTGTCCAGATGCTGTAAGAGAATCGGAATCAAGACTTTTACCGCGCTTTTTAAAGTATGTACCAAGCAATATTTTTACAACAACAGCTGCACCAACAATAATGAGGGAAACCGTACCATACTCTGGCGTTTGAGGATTTATAATTTTTTCTATCGACTCTTTGAGAGAAGTTCCGCCCGCAGTGAGCACAATCACCGCAATCACGACGGTTGTCAGATACTCCAAGCGACCATAGCCATGTGGATGCTTGCGGTCCGGCGCTTTGTTCGCAAGTTTAGTCCCTACAATTGTAATGATTGATGAAAGCGCATCACTTAAATTGTTCACCGCATCAAGTACAATTGCAATCGAATTAGCCAACAGCCCGACTGCTGCTTTAAAGATAGCGAGTAATGCATTCGTCACAATCCCCACAACACTGACCTTAACAATCTGACGACTTCTTTCTACTGCGTTGATGTCCTGCATTGTCCTTTTCCTTTTGAATGTGTTGAACTCCTTTTAAATAACCATGCTTACCAACAAGCGGCGTATGCACAGCATAGCCCGAATAACACAGCTTCAAATATACAAATTACATGTATTTTTTACATTCCCCCCAAGCTTTTCCCACTCTGTTACCAAGAGTAACGTAGCCTGTTCCAAAGGGATCATACAGGATCAATCCAATTTTTAGCGAATCGATCTTTCCGTTCTCATCGAGTACAGAATCATCTGCCGCAATATTGACGATTCGCGCAAGGATTGTGCTGAAGTTAGTACCGTTGGCAATATCGATAAACTCACATTCAATCACCAGTGGACTACCTTCGATAACCGGTGCATCGACATGTTTGCTTTTTGTGGCTTTAAGGCCTGTTCTGGCAAATTTATCCGGTACGCGTTTTCCCGAAACCGTCCCAAAGTAATCGACTTCCGCCATCAGACTCTGATTGACGAGAGCAACGGTAAGTGCGTGCCTTTTCTGCACATTCTCATGCGTTTTGCTTCGCAGTCCAATACACAGCGCAAGATCGCCTGCATTTGTGCGCATGGCTTCATGCAGATTCATAACATTCACGGTACCGTCATCATTGTAAGTGGCAACCATAAGGACTGGCACCGGATATCCATAACCAAACGCATTCGCACCCAAATCTTTAAGCATTGACAACCTCTCCTATTTGTATGCTGTTGAGTTCCTGCTAAAAATTAGCGACATCCCAACGCTCCGTATGATGACACCGACCAACATCGATGCTGTAAACACGAGCATATTCTTATCATAACCGAAATTTATCGGGAAGCCCCCAAAAATTCAAGCGGCCCAAGCTGAAACTACCTCACTCTGAATCACGCATTCCCCAAAGCCCCCTTCCGTGCTATCATGCCCACAATGCATTGCGCTATCATCCGCGCAGCGCACGATATTAAACGTTCGCCGGAGGCGTCCATGGGAAAATACCTCAATCCTGGAAATGAGTTATTTGACAGCATTATCCATAGCGAGATTTACGTCGATAAGACGGGAATCATCGAACCGCTCAATCGGTGGATCAATACGGAAGACCGATTTGTCTGCGTGAGCCGTGCACGGCGTTTTGGTAAGACCGTGGCTGCACGGACAATTCGTGCCTACTATGACAAATCGTGTGATTCGCGTTCACTGTTTGCGCCATTCGAGATCGCCCAAAAGCCATCGTTCGAGAAATACCTCAACAAATTCGACGTGATTGCCGTCGATACGCAGACCTTTATGCAGGTCTCGCAGGATTATCGGCTATTCGTCGAGCGCCTAGAGCAATCGGTGATCGCCGATCTTCGTCAGAACTGGCCAGATATTCCCGGACTCAAAGATATGACGCTTCCAGATGCTTTAACACAAATCCACGCATCGACTCAAAGCCAGTTCATTTTTATCATCGACGAGTGGGATGCCATTTTCCGCAACCATCCCGAAGATGTGGCAACTCAGCGCAAATGGATAGAATTTCTGCGCGATCTGTTCAAACAGGATAACGCAGGCGATTACATCGCGTTGGCCTATTTGACTGGAATACTGCCAGTAAAGAAATATAAAACGCAGTCTGCATTAAACCAATTCCGCGAATATACGATGATTCGTCCAAAAGGTTTGGCGCCC
>JAFZFY010000093.1 GCA_017555665.1 Pseudomonadota bacterium
ATCGTGATGACCGGATCGATATGATCGGTCTTGGAGAATCTGGAAAGAAACTCATCGGGGCGCTTGAGGTCCTTGAGGGCGAGATGTTTTGCGCTTTTCTGGTGCAGTCTTGCGAGAAGGGACAGGGCATCGTAGATCATGTTTCTGAGCGGCATCGCGTAATGGATTGCCATTTGGTTCTCGATGCCTAGAAGGATATAGGTGGTATGTTTGTCTCGGTAGGCTTTGAAGACATCGCGGTACCTCGTGAGTTTTGTCTGGCTTTTGGCGTTCCCGATGACTTCGCTGAGCAGTCGGTCTGCGGGTTCCAGACATTCTGGTTTTATGACCTGTTTGCCGCCATAAATATATGCGTTGAACAGGTCTGCAAAGATTTCTGGTTTGGCCATGAATGTATTCATGGCATTGTCCTTGTTTCGGGGCTGGCGTTTGCTTGGCGTTCGCTTTGTCATTTGGCGCTCCTTTGGGTGAGGAAAGCTCTCTGCTTTCACACCTAATGGTGCCGTCAAAAAAAATTTGTGACACTTGGTGTGTCGATTTTTTTAATTTTTTTGAAAACGCCGTGAGATGTCGTGAAAAATGGCGCGGGCGTATTGAGCGATAGCGAGATAGACCGCGCAAACGCGGCGTATCGCAACGCGATAGCCAGCGTTCGAATGGGGGCTTTCGCGCCGTATGCCTGCGGCATAGGCGCGATACCACGCGTATGCCGCAGGCATAGCGGGCTGCATAAAAATTATCGCTCGGGATATTTCTTTGATTCGAGCTTGAGGATTGTTGCGGTGAGCGCGAAGAATTGCAGCGTGAGGGCGTAGAGGATGTCGCGGATATCGACGACGCCGCGCGCGATATTTGAGAAATGCGAATTGACTGAGAGGTTTTGCAGGATTGTGGCGGTCGAGCCGGAGGCGTCGAGCGAAAGGCGGTGGATGAACGTGAGCGCGAAGCAGAGGAAGAACGCGAGCAGGAATGCGGATATCTGGTCTTTGGTGCACGAGGATGCGAGGATGCCGAGGGCGATATAGCCGCCGCCCAACAGCATGAGCGCGATGTATCCGCCGATGACCGGACCCCAGTCGAGCGGGCCGAGCGTCGCGAGCGAAATCGGGTAGGAAAGCGTGAAGAATAGGACTAGTCCGAGAAGCGTCAGGCAAGTGAGGAATTTGGCCAGTACGATGTGCGCCGTGTGTATTGGCATGGTCTGGAGAAGGTCGAGCGTTTTTTGCGCGCGTTCTTGCGCCAGCGAGTTCATCGTGAGCGCCGGGCAGAAGATCGAAAGCAGAAGGGGCGCTTGCGAGAAGAACTTCCGGAGGCTGAGCGTCTGCACGGTGTCGAAGAAATCGATGAAGAACATCGCGCCCATGATCATGAGGAACAGGACGATGATGATCCCGACGGTCTGGGAGTGAATCATGCGTGAAAGGTCGCGGCGGTATATCGTGAACATTGGGGTTTTAGTGTTGGATGTGTGATGGCCTCACTCCCTAAATCCTCCTTTCCAATAGAGAGGGGGACTTGTGTGGTGGGCTTACCCTCTCAATCTTTGAGGGGGATTTTGTAGAGGATGATTAGATTTTATTGGCAGTGTAGTGCGTGAACAGGTCTTCGATGTTCGCGAGCGGGTTGTCGGTCTTTTGGCGGAGGTCTTTGAGTAGCTTATCGACAGGACCGTCGCATGCAAGGGTGCCGTGGTCGATGAGTATGATGCGGCTGGCAATCGCGGTGACTTCCTGAAGGATATGCGTGGAGAGGAGAATCGTCTTTGTTTTTCCGATAGCGAGTATGAGGTCGCGGATTTCGCGGATTTGGTTGGGATCGAGGCCGGTCGTGGCTTCATCGAGGATGAGGACATCGGGATCGTGAATGATGGCCTGCGCGATGCCGACGCGCTGTCTGTAACCGCGCGAGAGCTGTTGGATGGTGAGGTGCATGACGGTATTGAGGCTGCAATGCTGCGCGGCTTTTTGAACAGCCTGGGCACGGTTGGATTTGGGGACGCCATGTTGGGCGGCGGCCATTTCGAGCGCGTCAAAGACTATCATGTCTTCGTAAAGCGGGTTTGTTTCGGGGAGATAGCCGATGTGCTTGCGCACCGCGAGCGGGTCTTTGCTGACATCGATGCCTGCGACCGTGACGGTGCCTGTTTCGGGGCGGAGCAACGTCGTGAGCACTTTCATGGTCGTGGATTTGCCCGCGCCATTGGGGCCGATAAATGCCACAATCTCCCCAGCACCGATATCGAATGAAATGTCCTTGAGTGCGCAAAACTCGCCATAATGATAGGTGAGGTTTGCGATGTGGATCATGGGGTGATCATCTTGAGCCATGAGCAGAGCCTGTATTGGGAGTGAACGATGTTGGGGCTGGGAACGGTGAGCTTGGGGTCGTCATAAACGAATAGTCTGTTTTGTGTGACGGCCTGAAGCGTGGGATAGAGCTTTCGCATTTCCGAGTGGATGAACTCGGCATCATCGATGTCATGCGCAATGAAAAGGATTCTCTCGGGATTGAGTTCGATAAGCTGTTCTGCGCTGATGCGCGCCCAAGCATCGGAAGAAACTTGAATAGCCTTGTATCCGCAGCCTTCGACGAGATCTGCGAGATAGGCAGGCGCTTGGGCGGTATAAAATTGAAGCAGGCGCGCGTCAAGTCTGTCGACAATGATGAGGATATCGCGCGGCGTTTTGTTTGCAGCAAATTGTTCAGCATTGCGCTTGAGGTCGCGATGCATGATGTCGAGTAGTATTTCTGCGCGATCTTTCTGGTTGATATGTTCGGCGATATCAGTGATGGCGCGGTCGATATCCTCAAGGGTATCCATGGCATAACTGAGCGTGGGGATGTGCATGGATTCAAGCTGTTCGCGCAAACGGCTGTCGACTGGATGCAGCAGGACAAGCGCAGGCCTGAGGGCGACGATTTGCTCAAGCGAGCCGGCAGAATCTAGGCGCAGGAGATTTTGCGCTCGGGGATCTTGGGTAAATGGGCTTGTCGCGACAAGCTTGTAGTCGGATGGCTCGGGATTGAGTGCCCAAAAAGTTTCGGTGAGCGATGGGGTGAGCGCGACGACTTTTTTTACATTATCAATAGATGGGGCAGTGGAATCGCTTTGGGGAGGGTCATAGGCAGGCGGTTGATTGCGATAGTATAGATAGGCACATATCCATATGATGAGGATGATGGGCAGAAAGAAGACTGCGGCTTTTCTGCGCCGTTGGTAAAAATCAGGCTTTTGATCGTTTGAGTCTGTCATTGTTAGGCAGTAGGCAGTAGTTTGTTGTTTTAAGGTTTTGCGCTGAGGCAATGATAGGCGGTAGGCTGTAAGGTGACACTTTAATGCCTTATCCCTTCGAGTAACTGAATTCTTGAATGGTCTCAGCATAAACCTTTGTTTCACTTACTATTGCCTATTGCCTCTGGGGTATCGATTGAAACTATATTCATGGAGAAATGCTTGCGTGCATGGCGCATAGCGAGTAAAAAAGCGCGTTTTCAGGCTTTAAAAAAGCCTGTCGGTTTAGTTTACACACATTTTTGAGGAAAAAGATATGGCAGAAAAGACGGATGTTGGTTCCAATTTTGTGCGTGAGATCGTCGAACAGGATATTGCCAACGGCAAGAATGGCGGCCGTGTGGCGACGCGATTTCCGCCCGAGCCCAACGGTTATCTTCACATCGGCCATGCCAAATCGATCTGCCTGAATTTTGGTCTTGCGCAGCGCTTTGGCGGTACGTGCAACCTTCGCTTTGATGATACGGATCCGGTCAAAGAGGACACGGAATATTGCGATTCGATCAAGCATGACGTGGAGTGGCTTGGGTTCCACTGGGACAACCTCTATTTCGCATCGGATTACTTCGATCAGCTGTACGAGTGGGCGAAAGAGCTGATTCGCCGTGGTTTGGCATACGTGGATGAGCTGACGCCGGAAGAAATCCGCGAGTATCGCGGCAATTTCTATACGGATGGCAAGCCGAGCCCCTGGCGAGATCGTCCGGCAGAAGAGAGCCTTGAACTTCTGGAACGCATGAAAAATGGGGAGTTTAAGGAAGGTGAGCGCGTATTAAGGGCGAAGATTGACATGTGTCATAAGAATATGAACATGCGTGACCCGTTGATCTATCGCATCAAGTTTGCGCATCACCATCGCACGGGCGACAAGTGGTGCATCTATCCGATGTACGACTTTGCGCATGGCCTTTCGGACGCGATTGAAGGCATCACGCATTCGGTGTGCACGCTTGAGTTTGAGGATCACCGTATCCTTTATGATTGGTTTATCGATGCCCTTGAGCTCGACCGTCATCCGCAGCAGATCGAGTTTGCGAAGCTCAACCTGACCGATATCGTTCTGAGCAAGCGCCGCCTGCTTTCACTCGTGAAGGAAGGCCATGTGAACGGTTGGGATGATCCCCGTATGCCGACAATCTCTGGTATGCGTCGCCGTGGCTTTACGCCCGAAGCGATTCGCAATTTCTGCGAGCTCATTGGCGTGAACAAGCGCGATTCGTTGGTCGATTTCGCGTTGCTTGAGCACTGTGTCCGCGAGCATCTCAATGCGACGGTGCCCCGTGTGATGGGCGTGACCAAGCCGATCCGCGTCCTCATCGAGAACTATCCGGAAGATCAGGTCGAATGGTTTGATGCGCCTTATTCGCCGACCGATGACAGCCTCGGGTCGCGCAAAGTGCCGTTCTCGCGTGAGCTTTACATTGAAGAAGCCGATTTCATGGAGAACGCGCCGTCCAAGTTCTATCGCCTCACGCCGGGTCGCGAAGTGCGCCTTCGCTATGCATACGTCATCAAGTGCACGGGTGTGGACAAGGATGCCGACGGCAACATCACGCAGGTTCGCTGCACCTATGATCCCGAAACGCGCGGCGGCAATACGCCCGATGGCCGCAAGATCAAGGCGACGATCCATTGGCTTAGCCGCAGCCACGCGCTGCCGGCAGAGTGCCGCATGATCAACAGCCTCTTCACGGTCTCCGATCCGCTCGCGGATCCCGATGGCGATTTCAAAAAATACCTCAACCCTAATTCGATGGAGATTCTCCACGGCTATGTCGAGCCGGCACTTGCGGATGCTAAGCCCGGCTATCACTGCCAGTTCGAGCGCGTCGCCTATTTCAATGTCGATGACGATTCGACACCCGATCACCTCATCTTTAACCGCACGG